>CAYZQB010000007.1:0-37370 GCA_964480395.1 uncultured Planctomycetia bacterium | reverse complement strand
AAAGGAATTTTTTCTACGCTGCGAACAACGTCTTCCTTGATTTCTCGTTGTCCCTGCTCATTTGCCAAGAAATAACGTTTGACTTCCTCAATGTGCAGACCGCCTTCGACGGAAATTGCAATGCCTGAAGGTGTGAGAGACCGCAGCTCAATCTCAACCTTGCTTTTAGGTCGATAGAAATTGTTTCGATAATTGGAGAACATGCTAAAGGACTGCCTAGTAACTTTTATTGAGCCACTTCCGGAAATCAATCGTCTGGCGGAATCAGTAACATCAGCAGTGATTTCGTATGCATAATCTTTCTCGAAGAACCGTTTCAGGTCTGAATCATTTGTCAAAAGCTGCTTAACTGCGGGATCTTCTGGTCCTCGTAGCAGAATTTCAGGACCTGCATTGAAAGAAATTTCAAAATTCCCATTTTCATCAAGTCGACCAGAACCTTCGGTTACGAGCTCACGTTGCCAGCCTGCATTTCGTGTGTAATGATCTGACAGGCGATGATGCCACATGCCAACATAGCTATATAGCCATTCAAAAGCACCGGGAAATCTGTATTTATGCACATATTCCTTGCGGAAAACCTTGTATTTTACTTCACCATTGGCAACTGGTGCGCCAAAGTAATAATTCCCTGCAATCTTCGCTTTCACCAAGCTGCCGACTTTCATTCTGTTTTGATCTGTACCGATGCTCACCGCAAACTCTGGTTTTCGATATTCTTCAACACTGAAATAATGTGAAGATGAGTTAAAACGGGAGTATTCTCCAGCATCCCAGCGCATATAAATGCTGTATGACCCAAGTGCTGGTTCCTCGCCAAGCGTGTACTGCCCATGAATCTGCCCAAATTCGTCAAGTTCATAACGCTGATCAATGAGCTTTGTGCCTTTGCTGTCCCACATTGTTAGCCAAATTGCACTACCCTTTTTTGGAGCTGCAAATCCGTACGAACCCGATTTTCTAGAGCGTAGAATGCTTGAAAAGTGAATTGTCTGTTTAGGTCTGTAAATTGGGCGGTCAGTAACGGTAAAACCTTTGATTTCCGAGTCCCTGAACGCCATGTTCCACCAATATTGTCCATACTGGTTAGTGTGCATTATAACATCGCCATCTTCACATTTTGCAATCGCCGTAAGGTTTTGAATGCTGTGTTTTGGCGGAAGATCACGGTACTCATGCCAGCCATTACCTTCTTCTTCATGAAGTTTGCTACGGAAAACCTTCACGTAATTGGTATGAGGTTTATAGCGGTATTCCTTTATGATAAGTTCATTCTTGCCCATGATTGGCATGCCTGTCTCACGGTCAGCGAGGTAATACTGACGTCTGTCACTGAATGCTCTTGAAACCAGCGTTTTAGTTGATATTTGGACGAAATTCGCACCAAACATATTCTCACCGCTGATTCTCACAAGATAAAAACCATTTTCCGTAAGTCCGCTTGCGATTGATTCATTATGATACCTGTACTTGCTAATATCCTTGGTCTTATGATTCTTAGTACTAATGAAGGTGAGATAATCCTTGAATCCATCTAAATCTTTGACCATGGGTTGCGTGTACCGGTAATCGTATTCATCTTTGTCGGTAATTTTGTCAAGTAGTGTTGAAACTGAATTCAGACGCATATCATACGATGTCAAATAAAGTGATTTCTCTATGTAATGTGCGAGATCAAATTTATATATTTCAACTTTGAGTGATTTAATATTGCGGATTCTTGCTGAGAGATTGATTTCCTGCCCCGTTATCCCATTTAATGATGCATTTACATCGAGTCGTGGACGCAGGATTTCATCTTTTTGGGTTTTTGCAGTCTTTGCCCATGGTGTATCAGCATAAGATTTTATAAGCACATCAAGTGTGCTGACAGCATTGACAAAATCCTGATTGATATACTGTTGATTTGCCTTGAGCAAGAGGATTTCTGGTGCGCGGAAGTGTTTTGGGTATGCTTCAACGAATTCATCACATTTTGGCAGCACGTTATATTTTTGCCAGTTAATTTCTCCATAAACCAGCTGTAAATACTCAGGTGTAGCATCTAAACCACGTGCAAGATAAGATGCAATCCGGTAATGCGCTTCACCAGAACGTTCAAGGTATCCAACGACGCGATTCTCAGCGATTTCAATTGCAGTCTTATTTTCCTTATCTTTAGCATATTCCGCATCAAGAATCTTTTTATAATCCTTATAAAGCGAAAAATATCGAATATACGCTTGATTGTATGCTTCGATGATTGTGTCCGCTTGCTTGTAAACATGAAATGTTCGATTCTCAATCTTTTGCCAGCCTTCACCCGAGGGTATTTTCCGTGACTGGCTGATTTCTTTTGGACCATCCGGGTCTGCTGGGTTGATGCGTTCCCAGAAAGAACGGTTTTCCCAAGTATAATTCCACTGATTACGCTGATAATTCTCGTAGACTTCGTATATTCCAGCTTCCTTCAAGTGCAGATCTGCGAGACGTTCGCGCCAGTGCCAGCGTGTATCAGCATTGAGTTCAGCGGTTGAGTCAAGCAGATGCTTTATCTGCAAGTCTTTAGCAGCAAGAATATTTTTCTCAGCTTTTTTAATGTTACTTTCACGGACATAATTATAATATCCACCGCTAATCCACTTCCCCCAGCTTATCTGGTCATCTTTTTTATAATAATAATGTGGCAATCGAATCAAGTTATCTGCGAATTCAGTTAAAACTTCAACTGTCAACGGTGTGCTTGGATAATCTTTGATTAATTCATCGTAAGACTTCAGCATCTCATTGTATTTATTGAGTTGATGTTGACATTGTGCGATGCGTAAGCGTGTTAGCTGTCGTTTGGTGAAGTCTGCACCGGAATTTGTGAGTGCTTCATTAAAATTTGCGAGTGCTTTTGCGAAAGATTTCTCGTTGAAAAACTTTTCAGCTTTTTCAAACAAATCCTGTGAATCATCTTCTGCAAAGATGAAATTTAATGAAATGAAGGATAAAAGCAGTATAAACATTGATGCAAGCAACCAGCTTTTTCTCCGTGTTATAAAAGATTTTAATGCTGCCATAATATCCCCTTTTGTAACTTGATAATTTTTTTTATTTATGAAACTGAATTTTAGACGAAGCAAGATAATAATTGTTTCAAAAAATTCTTTCTGAAGTGCATAGATTATTCATTTTAAGGTCTTTTTCATTTATGAAATAACTTATCATGAAGTGATTGATATTAAAAAAGCTTATGATTTTGTTTGCTATGCAATGTCGAAGAGTTTTTGTATAATAATCAATGATTTTAAACCAACACTCCCTCTTCTTTTTGTCTTGAAATACAGAATCCCTGACTTATAATCAATTTGTAGTTATTAAGCTGAGACAATGTTTAGGTTTCGGTAAGCTGAAGCCTTATTTTTTAGGAGGCGTTAATGTCTTCAACATATTATGAAGATTTTGAAAACAAGAATGATGAACAGGAAATTCTCGTGCCAGAGGCTATCGAGCAAGACGAAGACGAGTCAGAAGCCATTGTACCGGAAGTTGTTGATTCGGATAATGACGAACCGGAATCTATCGATTCGGATGCCGATGAGTCTGTAGTTGTCGAATCAGTAACTTTTGAACCAATTGTTAACAAACAAGAAGCCGATGTGCCGGAAGCTGTCGAGTTTGAACCTGTCGAATCCGTAACTGATTATACGATCAATAAAGAGCAGGTAACTGATGAACCAGACCCTGTCGAGTCAGATCTTGTCGAGTCCGTAACTGATTATACGATCGATAAAGTGCAAGTAACAGATGAACCAGATCCTGTCGAGTCAGATCTTGTCGAGTCCATAACTGATTATACGATCGATAAAGTGCATGTAACAGATGAACCAGTTCCTAATGACTCGAACGCAATCGAAACAATAACTACCGAGTTGCAATCAAACGAATCTGAAAATGATAAACTGAAAACCGATTTGTCGGAAACTTATGTCGAAGCATATGCTGAATCCCCAGATTCAGATGCTATGGAAAATGAGAAATTAAAAAACACAATTGATTTTGATGGTGCGAACGAATCTTTGTGGCGCGAGGTGATAGAGGAGAATACGCTACCAAGTTTCGAGATTGAAACGGTGCATCAGTTTCGAAGTTTTATCAAAGTTGGTGCTAAAATTTTGTTTGATGCTGGTGAATTGCAACCCGACACGGAATTGACAGACGACCAAAAAGCAATGGTTGCCGATTTAGGGCAGTTTATCCATATGTACGGCTCATTCGAAAATTGGAAGTCAGAGAAGGAACGGCTTGTAAAAGAGTATAATGAAGCTGTTGCAGATTTGAAGGCACTTTTTAAAAAATTTACTGATCATAAGAAGCGACTTGAATTGACGCTGCAGGAAAATGCAATCTTAATTCCAAGGTTAGATGAATTTGAAGATGAAATTAAAAAATTCGATGATATGAAATCAAGGAATAATTATCTTGAATCGGAGTTTAAGAAATTCAATGCTTTACTTGGATTTTCTGATTTAGATATCACAGAAGAACTTAAAAAGCACATTGCAGATACGAAAACACTGGATATTTCTGCGAGATTTTTGCACAAAACATGGAAAAAGCTTAAAAAAATGATGCCACCTGAAAAGGTCGTTATTATTGAGCTGCAGAAAAAACTGGCTGGAATTCTCAATAAACCTTTTGACTCTAGCAAAATGCGCATGAATCTTATTGAGTTAGTAAAAGAATTAGAAAATGAAAATGCAGACAAAAAAGATAGGTATCTTGCGTTGTTTAATCGATCACAGAGCAATCCTTTAAATAATGCAGAGCTGAAGGAATTTGTTGAACTTGCGGAATATTTTAGAACATTAATATTTATTTTGAAAAAGCTGATGAAGGCAATTGAAACAGCAAAAAAATAGACCAATTATATTTCAATAACAAAATCACAATATATCTGAAATATAAAAAATAATGAGATAATATTTAAATCGAATTGTTACATATGTGATAAACCTGCTTTTCAGAAAAAAGTTCAAGATTTTTGATTAATATTTTCAATATTTCATATTTATAGCAAATCCAATCGCACATAATTAGCTTGAATTCAGTATTTGGCTAACTCATTATTATTGAACTGTATATATTACTGTCTTCAAACCTTCTTTGTACGTTTATTTCTATTAATTCTGTTATTCTCGATAATTTCTGTTATTTCTGTTATTTCTGTAAAATGTAAATATTTCTGACGTAAAACTGTTCCTAAATCACAATGTACTTTTTTAGTACATCATATCTATACATATACACACTTAGTTAATCTTATTTCATTGTATATCAAGAAGCTGCGAGATGGTGCGCGCTGCAAGCATTGAAATTGCTGCATCTTTCATTTTAGAATGATTCAAATCCGTTCCAACGGGTTGTAATTCAGGTTGTAACCAATAAAAACAACTCAAGAGGAAAAACTCTTGAGTTGTTGTGTTTTGTGGTCGGGGCGAAAGGATTCGAACCTTCGACCTTCTGAACCCCATTCAGACGCGCTAAACCAGACTGCGCTACGCCCCGTGAATTGAGCGATAATTATAATTTCCATTTTTCATTCTGCAAGAAAGTTTCGTAAAATAACTTATGTTAAATAATAAGGACTAAATGCCAGCACAACGAAATCCGGGACGAAAAGGGCGCAGTAAATCCGCTCGCAGCAGGCGGAAAAACGAAATTGCGGCGTATGAAAACAATGCTGATAATGAAGATGCAGTAATTGACGAAGAAGAGGATGAGTTAAACGACGAAGAGGAAAGACTTGTAACAGAGTTCGCAAAAGAGCTTGAACATGCTGAGTCCGACAGACCGGTTGAATTTTACAAATCTGAGGACGAATTTCCCGATAACACTTTGAAAGGTACCGTTACTTCTGTACATCGTCGGCATTTCAAAGCTTTTTCTGGAAATGACGCGTTAATATGTTTTTTACCGCGAAGACTGCTCATAGGTGAAAGAAAATTTAAGCATCCGGTAGCAGTTGGCGATGTTGTTGCAGTTGAGCTTATTAAGCACGTTACACAAGAAAAACAATGTATTCTTATTGGAATCAAAGAGCGTAAATCGCTTTTATCGCGTGCTGCACATTTTAAGAGCGAGCAAGAGCAAGTGATTGCAGCCAATATTGACCAGCTTGTAGTAGTTGTAGCAGCAGCAGAGCCGCCATTTAAAATTCGTTTTATTGACCGTGTTGTGATAACGGCGGAACGCAGCAATATCGATTGTGTCATCTGCATCAACAAAATCGACCTAACTTCTGAGAATAATGAACCACAGGAAATTGCTGAATTTTACGGTAAACTTGGTTATAAAGTTCTGCTATTAAGTGTAAAAAATGCAAAGGGAATTGAAAATTTCAGGCATATCCTAAAGGACAAGAATTCTGTACTTACCGGACAGTCTGGTGTCGGAAAATCGAGTCTGCTTAATGCGATTCAACCCGGTCTAGGAATTAAAATCAACGAAGTTAGTAAAAAAACCGGTAAAGGAAAACATACAACAACTTCAGTTCAAATGCATTTGCTGGATTTCGGTGGTTCTGTTGTCGATACTCCAGGGATTCGTTCATTTGGGATGCATGCGCTTCTGAAAGCTGATTTAATTGCATACTATCCAGAAATGATGCCTTACATCGGTAAATGCCGTTTTAACAACTGTTCGCACACAGGTGTTGAACCAGGATGCAAAATAGTTGATGCTCTTGAAGCAGGTATTATTGATGCTCGACGACATGACTCATACGTTGCAATTTACGAAACTCTGAAAAAATGATTATGCTCTCATCATTGATATTTGCTATATTGAGCTTCAAATATGATTCTACTACTTAATCATTTTAGGGGAATATCATGGCATTAAATCTCATTATTTTCGGACCTCCCGGAGTCGGCAAAGGTACACAAGCACAAATTCTTGCGAAACATGCAAATATTGTACAGGTTTCCACAGGTGATATTTTTCGAGCAAATATCAAAAATGAAACTCCGCTTGGTATGAAAGCAAAGGAATACATGGATAAAGGCGCACTTGTGCCTGATGACCTCGTGATAAGCATAGTTGAAGACAAATTAAAGCAACCTGACCTTGTAAACGGTTTTATTCTTGATGGTTTTCCACGTACGGTGATACAAGCGGGAAAATTACATGAAGCGATGCAAAAATTGGATAAAAAAATTAATGGTGTAATTAATCTAATGGTTGATGATGAAGAAATTGTGAAACGACTTGGAACGCGCAGAGTTTGTCTTAAATGTGGCGCAACGTACAATCTTGATATTTCACCACCGAAGGTTGAAGGTGTATGCGATAAATGTGGCGATAATGTTATCTTACGTGATGACGACAAACCCGAAACAATTTTGGTTAGACTTGAAAACTACAAAAAACAAACTGAGCCGGTTCTAGGTTTTTACGCAAAATTCGACATTGTCAAAAATGTAAAAAGCGAAGGTGGAATTGACGCTGTTTCCATTAAAATACAGTCAATTGTCAACACATTGTAAATTATTAGTAACTTGAAGAATTTGATTAATAAACATATATTAAAAATTGATGCGCATTTTAACCCAGCCTGGTGTACCTACTTCGTTCTGACCATCAAATACAATCCGCCTGCTTTTCGGGTAAGGATATTCATGATAATTTTGCATAGGTAATCTCAGTTTTTTCACAATATCGTCCTGCCATAAAAAACCAGTCACTCCGTGATAGTTCATACCCCATCCAAGACGGAGCATAATCTCGTTGCTTTCCGGATCTTCTGCAATTGAGTTTGCATAATTATAAAAATCTTCTGATGCATTAATAAGTTTTCGATGACCTGTCTTGCTATAAAATTCTTTTTCATAATAAAGAGTGTTATAAGCTAACTCGAATATGGCACTTGCAATATCACCAAATTCGTAGGATTTACCATGCCTAAGTTTCGAGCTTAATTCCCCGAATTTAACATTTTTAAGAGCAACATTGTCAACAACTATCTTAACATTGAATTTTGTTCCAGGCTTTATTGCTTCAATTAATTCATAGCTTATCTTCGTAAAATCATTCGTTGGCAGTTTCTGAATTCCACTCCAATGATATCCGCTGCCGTTTGGTTTATCACAATGAAACATTGCATTTGCGAAAACACCAATATCTTCAGGTTTCAAACTAGCATCCAGAATACGGAACGCTTTTTGAGCAAAATTTGTGCTATCTTTACCTAAAATTGCACTTATAAATTCATTATCGTAAATATTTATGTCATTACCGTGATGAAAACACCTCTTAAGAGCAGACACAAAAATATCGCTGGTCCATTTCTCGCTATCTCCTCTTGCTATCTGGTTCAAATCCCACAAAATACCTGAAAGAAGAGCTCCTTTCAGAGATGAGCCAGGAATGTAGGGCGTAAACTCAGCTCCTATGCGAGCGAAACTGTTTAATGGCATGCCATAACGCACTGTTTTCTGCGTCCGTGCTTCAAGTTCGTAAAGCATATAATCATCAACATACAAATCTTCATGCTCTTCGAAGAATCTTTGCAAAATCAGGCGTGGATTCTCAAGCTCTTTCAATACTTCATCGTTATCGGCAAATTTCTCAATAAGTTTTCGTTCGTTAATAACAAAAAATGATTCTGGATCACGCACAACATCAGAAGGTTGAAAACTCTTCCCGCTGCTGATATGCAAAGGTGTTAGTACCTCAACTTCCGCTTCGATTATACTTTTCAATTTCTTTGTATATGTAAACATAACATTACCTTAATTAATCTAAATTCTGCATCGGCAACCTGTTTTTTCCCTCAACAAAGCAATAGGAACAAAATCGATTGACCTATTGACAAACATGAAAAGAATGTCAGTAAGTCTGCAATTTCGCTGGTACTGGCATAGCAAAAAGCAATGCTGCACGATTCGAGTAATCTTTTGCTTTTTTGCTGTCTTCTCCGATAAATTCACCAGCATATAAATAATCAACTTTATCACTCACATTCATAAGTGAGCCTTCGCCAAATACCAAGAAATTAATCTTTTTTCCAGTTTTTGTAGATTTCAATCCAATTGTCATCGGTCGTATTTCGCAAAAAAGGTCTTCTGAAATTGAAGATTCGGGTATTTTGAAGCGTGAAAGTGAAAGCATTAGAGAGTGTTCCTCTTTGTAAACTGATATTTCCTCGATGCTTGAAAGCACAAACCCGCCATAACCTACTGAACGACCGCCGCCGATGCCCTCATCACCGATAAACCGAATTACACTCTCGAATTTCTTCTGACTTGTCGAGTTAGTAAATCGCGACCCAAACCAGATTCCAGAATTTTTCTTGAAATATATTTCAACTGTTGTAAAGCGTTTTTCCCTGCGTGCAGTATCTTTGTTGAATTCTGCCCTAGGGCGCGAGAAAAAACGCCAGCAATTTGAGCCAAGTATAATCTCACCAGCAGCAAGTGCATCACGTGCAACGGACAAATATTCTAATTTTTCCGGTATATAGAAAAGAACATGTGAATAATCCTTGCAGTATGGAAATCCGGAAGTGATTCGGATGTCATTGTACGGAAAATCCTCACTAAACAATCTTTTCCATCCGCTTTCAAACACTTTATACAACCAGTCGGAATATAAGACAGGATAAATCTCGTTTGACGAAGAAATTGGCAGATTTAATGATTGTTTAAAACTCAATTTATATTCGATAAAATCGTAATCACTCACCGGTCAACCTCATTGTTTTTACTTAGAAATCTGCGAATTAATTTCATCAAGAACCGGTTGTTCGAGTTTCAGCTCAGCTGGTACGTTGACTTCAGTGAAATCAATTGGCTCAGCATTCTTGATATAACCTTCTTTGTCGCGCATTTTTATATCATTCACGTGAAATCTTACTTTACCGTAACCGCGCGAGCCGTTTGCTCCCAGATAATCGTCCTGCAGAAGCAATAATGCAGTTAATATCAACTCGACATATTGTTTTGCATCGTCCTTGGATTTGCCGAAATCGTAAGTGCTTAAAATCATCTCGAAACAAAATACTGCTCCTGAAGGCACTCTTTCATAGCAATGTGGCGTGGCTTTCGCGGTGATTCTATCGATTGAAACTTCGGTTTTTAGTTCAGTGTAAGGCAGATCAAGATGCTCTTGTGCTTCAAGATACTTGTGGTTCACAAGATTAGCATCCCGGATAATAAGCATTCTGGGACTTTCTGCTCTATCATCGCTGATTTTTCCAAGCAATCGTGCGATCTTTTTGTGAATCTCACTGGCAGTTTTTTTCTCATCGGTTTCAGAATAAATCCCAGCAAGCTGATCCAATAGCATTCTCATTTTGCCTTTTATGGACGAACCAGGGATAAACGGTCTTTCATCGATAGGATTGCGTAAAACAACCTTGTCTGCTCCGCTCAGTCCTTGTCCTGTGTCAGTTCCACCGATTAACAAACCTGTTTCAGCAATAATGTAACCTTTTAGGAAAATTCGTTTGTCTAATTGCATAATCAATCTCACTTATGTTTTGGATTTAATGTTATTTACCACCGTTAGCCCTGAAATACAGAAGCAGAGAATCAAAGAACGAGCAAAAATATTTGAACTTTTGCGGGTCGTCTCCGACATCATCAATCGCATATCTTATTATTCGCGAAAATTCATAAAGATCGTCGTCGTGATACCTGCGTGCAATATATGCTAACAATGGTTTCAGAAGTTTCAGCTCGTTTACGTTTTCGTATGCGAAGGTTTTTTTTCTGATTTTCAAGATTTTTGAAATAATCGGTCGTATCTGGAATGAAGAAAAACGGTTTTTAATCCACGGTGGTCTGTCACCCCATGTTTTTGCGTAATCTTCAGCGGTTCTGTTGATTAAATCGGGATTTCCAGAGCTTATTATCTCTTTAATGTTCTGATCTCGTGCAGGAAGTGCATCATAGCTTTTATTACGATATTCTTCACGTCTGATTCCCTGACGAAGTCCGCGTCTGTCTATTCTTTTTCGCTCACTTATTCTTTTCTCGAACCTACCTGATTCCGTCTTGCTTTTACGCGGTTCATCAAGTTTAATTTCCTTTTTAGTAAGGATCGATTCTTTAGATTCTTCCTGAGCAGAATCCTTAATTTTAATAGAATCCTTTTGAGTTTTCGAGGTTTTAATATCCTGTAATTCTTTTTGTATCTCTGTCTCAACTAGTAATTTATCCTTTTTATCCTTAGTAATTTTTTCTGATTTTACTGATTTTGAGTTGTCAACAGGTTTTTCATCATGCTTTTCGTCCTTAACAACATCAGCATCAGCTTTATCATTTAATGCTTCAACTTTGTCTTCAGCATTAGTTTCAGTATTTTTCGCTGATTTTACAGGTTTATTTTCGTCAATAGTTTCAGGTTCTTCTTTTATCTCCTCAGCTGAAGTATCTTTTCTTTCCTTCATATCTTCGTTAATTTCTTCTGCAAACATATATACTCCTTGTTTCGTTAAGTTAATTCTAATACTTTCAACCATTTTGCCAAAATATTCAGATAAAGATGAGCAGGTTTTGACATCAGTCTTTGAATGTTCTGCCATCGATTATATCTTAAGGTATGTAAAAGGTCGTTTACAGCTTGTTCGTTGAGATTTATAGTTTTTGCATCAGCTTCATCACTAAATTTCTCTGTTAGCATATAATACAAAACTGATTGCCAGTTGAAACCTTTATCATTCTTTATTTTATTCGTAATTGAGTGTACTATATTGAATATTTCAGGTTTGGTCTGACTAGAAAGTGGGACAATATCTTCATTATTGACTCTATAACCCGCAAGTAATCCAATTTGACGCATCATTTCGAAGAATATTTTCAGGTCTTCACTCGGAATTGTGTTTTTTGACGTATTCTCAAATAAACAAAGAGAAAGCATGCTGCCCTTGAAACCGCTGAAAGGATTGATATTTTGGTTATCTGTCCTAATTTTTGGGCGAACTGCGTTTTTTGCATCCACATAACCTTGATGTGTCATTGACAGGTTCTTGCCATCATCTCCTTCTTGATTCATTGTGATGCTTGCGCTGATGCTCACAGGCATTCCAAAATCATAATATAGATTGAAAAATTCCCTTGTGAAACTTAGAAGTCTCGACAATTTATTCTTAATTAATACATCACCCTTTTCAAGATGTATCATACTTGTTGAAAAACGGTATTTCCCAGCGATATCAGGAACAATTTTTTCCCAGAAATGAGTGAATCTGTCATTTGCGAAAAGAATTGAAGGCAAACCAGCACCACGGTTAATGATTAACTCCGGCTGAGTTTCCTGTTTAATTAGAAGCATACCCATGATCGGTATTCTGCTTTCTGATGCTGCTTTTTGAACAAGTTCTGGCGGGTTAATTTTACTCGTTTTCTTAAGATTTTCCGCATTAGATTTTTCTTTCACGGGTTGAGAAAAAGAATTTAAGGCAATTTTGTGCACAATTTCATGATGTGCTTTCAAATCCACTTTTTTCAGGCATTCTTCAAATTTTTTAGTATCAGAAAGGTCATTTTTGTTTAATTCTACGCTTGCAACGCATGTAGCAGCACGATTTTGAGCAAACCAATGTGTTACTGCAGGTTTAATTTTCCGAGTCAATTCTTCACTAAAAGATTTATTGTGAAGCAGGTAGATATGATTCGGTAGTGTTGATTTAAGTTCGTGGTTTTCAATAATCAGGGTATCTGTTTTCATCGCATCGAATAATTCTTTCCTTAAAACCTGAAATTCCCTGGATTCTTCTATAATACTACCCGGCAAGTTTCCATTAATGCCAAGTTTTACGATTTCAATCTTGGTTAACGCCCATAAATTACTTTCATCGGATTGCATCACTCCGGGTCCATGCGATTTTATCTCGTTTAAAATCGAGCAACCGATAATTAGAACAGCACGGAAATAACTCCCCATCGAGAGAAAAGTATCAGTTCCGGAGTTAATCGGAATTGGCATAAGCATTTCTATGAGTTGAGTCAAAATTTGATTAAAATTCGAAATATTAAGCTGATTTATCAATGCTTTCGCATCAATATAAACTTTCTCGTACAAATCACTCAGATCTGATTCAAGTGGCTTCGTCAACATACGTTCTTCGACGGGTACAAATGGGTCTTTATTCGCATTATCCCGAATGATTGCGAAATAATAGTCGGATTTATCAGCAGGATGACCGACTTTGATACTCAGTACTTTTCTAGTAATCTCCGAATTGTCAGGAAAATTATCCTTTATGTCGTTGTAGCCAGCATAAAGTGGAATTGCCTCAGCGAGCATCAAAGCAATTTTTTCAGGTGAAAGATTTTTGTCTTCAGCACTGGTTTGAGCGAGTTCCCGTGCTTCCTGCAGGATAACATCCTTAAAATCCTCACATAATTCACCGGCTATTTCGTAAATACTGATTATATTATTATCATTTGTATCTGGTGCATTTATCACACTGCGATACTTGAGCTGACTGATTCTCCGTAGCGTAATTGCTGTCATAAATTGTAATAATTTTTTATCCATGCTTTATGTCCAATCAGCATTCTTGATTTGTTATTAGCAAGATAACCAAAATGTTTTATTCATTCAATTTCTTTTAATAATATCGCTAAAAACTTTCACGCTTGTTATTTTTCTTCAACTTTTTTTGCATATTTTGCAATTATCTGTTGTGTTATATTCTCAGGCACTATTTCATAGTTGCTAAATTTCATCGTAAATGTTCCTTCACCGCCTGTCATCGACTGAAGACTCTGGCTGTAAGTTTGAATCTCCGAAAGTGGTGCAACTGCCATAATTGTTGCAAAATCACCATCAGTAATCTGATCGTTAACGCGCCCTCTGCGAGCACCGGAGATGTCCGCAAGAATGTCGCCGACTTTTTCAGTTGGAATATGAACTTCCATTTCCATATATGGCTCTAGAAGCTTTGGTTTTGCATGCGGAAAAATCTTCTTGAAGCATTCGCGAGCAGCAACCTGAAATGCCCTGTCCTTGCTGTCAACAGGATGTGTCTTCCCGTCATATAGTCGTGCATGAACATCAACAACAGGAAAACCGACAATAACTCCTTTTGCCATCTGATCTTTCAATCCTTTTTCAACTGAAGGAATGAAAACTCTGTCAATTGAACCACCGAAAATTGCGTTTTCGAACTCAAAGCCGGCACCACGTTCACTCGGACTGATTTCTATATGAACCTCGCCGAATTCGCCAGCACCACCCGACTGCTTCTTATGCCGATAGCTGTCAGCAGCTTTACCGGTTATAGTTTCTTTATACGGAATTATGGGTAAGCTTGTCTCGACTTCAACTTTTGAGCGTTTTTTCATGCGGTCAAGCATAATATTCAAGTGAAGGTCAGTGAGACCGACAATAACTCGCTCTTTTGTAACTGGATCTATCCTGTCAACGAAAGTTGGGTCTTCCGCGCGAATTCTTGATATTGCTTCACCGACTTTATCAACGTCTTTTTGAGTTTTCGGATGAACAGCAAATGAAGCAGTTGGAAGAGGAAAGGGAAATCCTTCCAGCATCTTATGGTTCGTACCGGTTATCGTTGTGCAAGTATGTAAGGAATCCATTTTTGAGATAACCACAATATCGCCTGCAACAGCTTTATCAATTCTTTTTGTATCTTTACCGCTGATATGTAGGAAACCCGTTACTTTTTCAATTTTTTCGGTTGAACAGTTGTATATTGCACCATCACTTGTCATTTCACCGCGAACAACTCTGATAAAACTGTTTCGTATTCCGGTTTGTGGGTCAATTGTTGATTTGAAGACCTGTGCAAGGAAATCACCATCAGCAGATTCGATAGTTTCTGGCTCTGGCTTTTGAATGTCAGTTTTTTCAGTGATGACAGTGCTGAATATATCCAGTTCGTTGGCTTTAATATATTCTTTCATTGGTTCTAGAGGATATATGCTGAATTTCGCTAGATTATCTGCTGGTGACGGAAAAAGCTCGACAATTTTATCAAGCAGAATGTCATAACCTTTTTCTTTTGTCATTCCGACAAAAAGAATCGGAACAACAACACCCATTGTGATTGCTTTTTTCAAAACCTTGTTGAAAGTTGCTTCATCGATTTCCATTTCTTCAAGGAATTTTTCCATTATTTCATCGTCTGCTTCAACTGATCTCTCAACAAGTGTTTCTCTGTAGGACACAGCAGCATCAGGCGCGTTTTCAGGTAGATTGATTACATCGATTACATCCACCATATCCACACTTTCACCGATTGGGTACGTTATTGGGATGCACTTGTCGCCAAAGGTATTCTGAATCTGCTTAATCACATCCTCGACTCTGATGTTTTCAGCATCGGTTTTTGTAATGAGAATTGCCTTTGCAACATTAGCTTTTTCCGAGATTTTCCAAGCATTTCGAGTATTAACCTGAATACCCGCATTAGCTGCGATTGTAATAACCGCTGTATCGCACGCATACAATGCTGAAACCGCTTCACCAAGGAAATCCGGCTTGCCAGGAGTATCAATTACATTTATGTCAACCTTGTTGTGCTTCAGGCGACCGATCTTAAGATTTATAGAATAAGCTTTATCTTTTTCGTCATCAAGATAATCGAGTATTGAAGTCTTGTCATCACTTCTTCCCCAACGTGAAATAGCTTTCGCAGTGTAGAGCAATCCTTCCACAGTTGCAGTTTTTCCTGAGTTACCATGTCCAACAAATGCGACATTCCTCAAATCCTGAATCGACATTATGACCTCCGTATTACCAAAATCCACAGTATTTTAGGCTCTTCTCTCATTATCCTCAACAGGACTCAAGAGTTCTTCGACCTATTGACCATATTGCATAAAATGCATCTCTGATACAAGAAAGGAGACTTATACCTTCAAATCATCGTAATTTCAAAGGTTTTTTCGCATTTAATCAACGTAATTTGTATTAAATAATGCGAACTGATTAATAAACATTGTTTCAATTTTATAGTATTAATAATTAGGTGAATTTTTGCTTGAATAATACGTTAAAATATCATGAATACAAACACGGAGAAAAAATGAATCTCAGAAGAAATTTGTTATTCATTACATTAATTTTTATGCTCATGTTTTTGCAGAATAACCTGACATCACAGGAAGATAAAGAGAATGAGGAAGAAGAATTCGTCGAAGAAGGTGTGCAAATTGAGAACCCGAATACTAAAGAATATATTGCTAAAGCAATCAACTTTTTAGATCGTGCAAACAGAACTTCAGACAAAGATTCCGCTTTAAACGATAGAATCGAAGGGCTGACGAGACTGCAGGAGATTTTGACTCAACAGAAATATCGCGACGATGTTGTTTATAACCAGACAGAAAAAATATATCAGGGTGCACGTGTTTATGTCAGAAAAATACTCGAAAACCGAAGTGATGAAATTCTCGATTTATATAAAAGCCGCTATGAAAAAATAGCTGAGAGCAGGATTCAAAATGCTATTTTCAATAAAAATATTGATATATTGAAAGATGTTATCAGGACGTATCCTTACACGGATTCTGCATTAAATGGTGCAGTACAGGCGTCACGGATTCTGATTGAGCAAAACAGACTGCCAGAAGCAACTTCGATAATGTCAAAATTACTATATCAATATAACATTGATATCGCAGGAAAAACATCACTTGTAGCCCAGCTTGCATTCTGTTTTGAGAAGCTTTTATGGGATTACGAACTCGAAAAACTGCTTGCCTACTTGCGAAAAAACCTGCCTGAAGCGAGATTCAAACTCGGTCATAATTTTGTTGATTTGCCTAGCTATGTCGAAAGTAAACTGACTGAAACTCGAAAAAGAATAAAATCACCGAATTATTCTGAGATTTACAACAAAGATGGTGGAAATGCTTCAAACAATAAAATTGTTCAAGCGATAACAGATCCTGATGAATTCAGATGGTCAGAAACGCACCCGCAAGCGACAGTTGGACCAAAAGAACCTTACAACGGATTGAATTATATTTATTATGAAGGCAATTTAAAAAGGATTTTCCCTTCTGTTTCGGATGCCACAGTTTACGTGCCTTATCGCAATAATCTGACTGCATACAATCTGTATTCAGGTGTAAAGAAATGGGCTTTCAGCAATAGGATAGAGAATGGTTATTCCTGGATTCCGCGCATTGATTCCGCGGTTATTTACACCGTTTCCTGTGATAATAATAATGTTTATGCTCCGATTGAGAGTTATGTACCAAACTATTTGCTTGAAAGCAGCACTTACAGACTTCCTTACACTGGTCCTGCGATAATAACTCCCACTAAACGAGAGCTTATCTGCTTTGACAAGCACAATGGTGATATTAAATGGCGAGTTGGTGCAAAATGGGATGACAGTCTGCCTTTGCACGAAATCTTATCTTATCCGATTGCACCCACAATTGTTGATGCGACAGCGTATGTAATTGGATGTACATTAACTGCGAATGCCCATTTTTTCCTGCTTGCCTTCGATATTAACGGAGAATTTCAGGACGGCAAACGCACTGGCAATGCAAAATTGAATTGGATTGCGAAAATTGCTACGGGTCAGCAGGAAATTAACATGTTTGGAAGCCCGATCCGAGAGCCAATTCCTCAAGGTTTGGCATACATGGACAACAAGATTATCGCCTGCACAAATGTCGATCTGATAAGTGCATTTGATGCTGATACTGGTGAAAGAATTTGGGCTCAGCCTTACGAGAAAATTCCATACATTTCGACGAAATCCTATACTCCGAATTTCAGACGTTTGACATGGTTCAACCGACCACCAATCATTTACAAGGGCAAAGTTGTCGTTACTCCTCTTGATTCATCCAAAGTTTACTGCTATGACATCGAAAGTGGAAAACTTCTCTGGAATTATCGATACAATCCTTATGATTCAAGCAGCAGATATTTAATTGGTGTCTATAATGACAAAGTGCTTTTCGGTGGATCAAAATACTTGTTTACTGTTGATATTGAGTCAGGGAAGCTTACAAATGCGCTTGATTTATACGAAGAATCACGCATTAATGACTACAAGGCATCAGGGAAACCAGTAATCATGGGGAATCTGTGCTTGATTCCCACCCGAACATCAATTCTACATGTCGACTTGAATATAATGAAAGTCGTGAAAGTTAGCGGAAATAACGACTATTCAGCGTCGATTATCGAAATTTCGAGTATGGGTGGCAACTTAATTAGTGCTGAAAACACGCTTATTGCTGTTAATTCAAGCAATATCGCAGTTGCTTACGATCGAAAGGATTTGTTTGACCTATTAATTAACCTCGAGAGAACATTCCCGAATGACCTGGAAATTAAATATCGTATAGGCATGCTGCTTCTTGAAAACAATAAAACCGACGATGCGATTGTGTATTTCAAAAAGATTTTGGCTGAATACGAAAAAAACAAGAAAAGTACCTTCAACCAAATTGTTATTCAGTCGAATAGAACCCTTTTCAGCATATATTATGAACGGGCTCAGGAACTTTATCTTGAGGGTAAGTTAAGGGAATTAACCGCATATATCAGCATTGCAAAGCAATATTCACAAACAAAGGACGAATACATCAGGATTATGCTGATTGATATAAAATCAACACAAAAACTTGCAGCTTCCCCAAATGCAAAATTAAAAAGAGATGATGTTTTCCGGCTTTTAGATGATCTGATGTCGAAATATCCAGATTATGTCCACGATTTTCCTTCAGGTGAGATGTCGGTCAAGATTTACACTGCACTTGAAGGCGCATTGTTTGCGGAACAAATTAATAATCCACTGAAAGCAGTCAATTACTGGCAGAAGATTATACTGTATAAACCTGATATCAACTACCTTGGTAAATCACTCTACGATTATTCTATTGAGAGAATAGATAAATTAATCTCCGAAAATACGCGTAAAATCTTTGAAACATGGGATGCAAAAGCCGAAATACTACTTAAATCTGGAGTTTCAACAGCTTCAAGTGAAACACTTGAGACACTTATTGACAGTTATCCAAACAGCTTGGTTTGTGAGAAAGCGTATTATGAGTTGTCAATGCTCTACATCCGCCAAGAACAATTGCACGATGCAATGATAATAATTCAAGAATTTATGGTTAAATTCAAGATTTCAGACAAACGTGCTGAATTGATGCTTCGACTCTACTACATTTACACAAATAACGAGATACTGTTCTCTGCACGCAATCTTCTTCTCGACATTGCAAAAGAATTCAAGGGTCAGAAAATCAAATATGGCACAATGGAAATTGAAATTGATGAATTCGTGAAAGAGCAGCTTGCCCTTGAGAAATTCAAAGGTCTTAAAATACATAAAATTATACCGAGATTGGCAGAACCACCTCTCAAGCAAAGATTCCAGAAATCATTCAGCAATAAAACTTTTCCGAAACTTCTGCTTATCGAAGGCACAATACCTGAGAAATATAGCGAAAATACATATGTCATACACAGTCTCGGACTTCTTCAATGCCTTAATACTTTAAATGGCATTGAACGCTGGACCGCCAATGTGCAAAATACTGCTGTTAAATCGTTTTACATAAACAACACATTAATAATAATAACTACATCTGGTATATACAATATCAATCCCGCAAACGGTAATTCCAACTGGACACGCATGTTCAACTACTCTATTGACCAGGCAGCGATAGGAGATGGTATTATTGCGTTGATTGGTGGAAAAATCAGCGAAAATAGCGGTGAAAGAATTTATACTGTATTCTTTTGTAATATTGATGACGGCAGGATTATAACTCAGTATAGATTCAACAGGATTGACTCTGTAAAAGACATACAATTTTTCGATAAGACACTTTTGCTTTACGTTGATAAACCCTCAAGCAGTTATCCCGAATCAATTATCGCTTTCGACACCGAAAACACTGATGTGCCGAAATACGAAATCACACTGACGCAACGTTTGAAGCATTATTATATCGTATTGGCAGGTGACAATAACATCACATTGCTTCTGCGCAATAATCAGTTAAGAATATACGACCTGAAAACTGGTAATATCAAGAAGGTAAAAACACTGGATCACGCAACATGGAGCAGCCAACAAGCAAATGATAAAATATATGTCTCAGGCGTTATAAACAGCGGATATATTGGGTTAGATCCTGAAACATTTGAGCAAAAATGGGTTATCCTGCTAAAAAATGTGTATTCGTATCCAGATTATGTACTTGATAACGATCGATTGTACACATTCTATAGAACACGTGATAATAAGTATATAATCGAAGCGTATAACAGTTCTACAGGAAAGCAATTATGGCAGAAACAACTATTGGAACTCAAAAGAGAAATGAGTGAAAACATCGAACTTCTCATTACGCAAAAATACATTGTTGCTGTTCACGAAAAAATGATGACTAATACGAATCAGAGCTCTTATTCAAGGCAATGGAACGCAAAGATGTGCATTGTCGATAAAGCGAGTGGAGAAATTTTGCAATATCTGCAATATGATCCATTGGAACAGGACACAAGAATGCCTAAAGTTTTGGTGATCAAAGACAATTTATACGTCGAATCGAACTCGTTAACCTGCTTTGGCAAGTAATTTCCCCGATTTTAGATATTGTTGAAATATCAATAATTGACTGTTATTCCTCAATACCAAACTTATTTTCCGCAAGTTGCACAATATCTCGAATCGCTTCTTCGGCATCATCACCAATAGCTTCAACATATAATTCCGCACCTGATGCTGCTGCTAAAAGTGTACACTCCAGCACGGATTTACCATTAATAGTCTGATTATGAAATTTGACCGTAATATCGCATTTATACTTCGTTGCTGTCTGAACAAATGCAGTTATCGGTCTGACATGAAATCCAGCCTTGTTTATAATAATAATTTTGTATGCTGCGTAGGTATTGGGCATTCAATCCTTGCTGTTTCCCTAAAATGAATCTTCTGTATTTCTCAGCAGAAAAGTTTACAATTCTAATATATTTATCCGGTTTTGCATTAAAAAAAATAGCATCACCATATTCTGGATCAAAATTTTCTCTTAAGATAAAGTTGTGATAAATATGCAATAAACTCGCAAATTTCAATGCTTTCTTAATATTTATGGTTTTCATATGAATAATATACAAAGTGATTCAAAAAACAGTATAAAAACAGTTACAGAGCTTCAAGAACAACAGAGCCAGAAGCGGAATATTCTTAACAAATTGATGAAATCCATAATTCGCGAGATTAAATATAAGATAAATATATGGACAATTGGAATCACACTTCTTCTCATACTTTTCTCACTATCAATTGCTTTTTGGAAGCCTTTTCCGGGTCTTGAGCAATGGACCCGTGATTATCGGCAGCGTAGCCGACTTTCAGGGATGAATAATCTGATATATCCACGAAATGCCTTGAGTAAATTCAAAGCCAAGCTTCCTGTGCCAAATTCGGAAAATTTCGTGAATTGTTTCGATGTGTGCATCATAGCTCAGGATGAAACATCGATTCACAAGCTTGACGGTACACCGTTTTCACCTGAAGAATATGGACAGGTCATTTACATGCTTCAAGAATTCGGTGTGGACGTTATCGTTTTTGACAAGCTCTTCTTTGAGGAAAGACAAAAACACTTTCCGCTTGGAAACAGCAATATGCATGCTGCGATTCTCAGGGCTAAGAAAAACGATATTAACACTGTTGTTGGATGGAAATACGAGATAAACCCGAAAGCAGAAAGAAGTGAGTTAATTCCGTTTGGACCGACTGAGGAATTCAGAAAGAATACAAAAAAAGGATTCATTAATGTCGTTTTGTCTTCAACGGACAAAGCGGTCAGAGAGTACAGCTTGGTTCATTCGGATGGTGCTTCGTTAGCGTTTGCTGCGTATTTATCCGTTTTTAATCCAGATTATATCGATGCAGAAAAAGCAATCGAAGAAATTATTGCTAAAAAGAAAAGTATTGCGGAAAACAGGATTATTAATTCGCAGCTTGTGGTTGATAAGGAATCGGGCATTTCCGAACCTCGAACACTTGAATTTTACGGTAAGCCGGGAACAATTCCGACAATTTCTTTCTACGATCTGATTCAAGCCTTTAACCTTCTATATCCTGAATATGCAAAATGCAACACATACAAGGATAAATTCAGTAAATTCCATGAAATTCTTGAAGCAGGAATTTCGAATGAGCTGCGGGAACTTCTGGCTGAACGAGAAGAATACATCAATGAAATTAACAAGCTTGAGGAATCAAAAAAATCCGCAACTGATTCTGAATTGTTGAAAATTCAAGAAAACATTAAAACATATCGTGAAGAATTTTTGGCAGATGTCGATGCTGCAATTGCAGAAATAAAAGCAAACCAACCTGTTGATACAGAAGATTCTGTAAGCCCAATCGGTATAAACACGTGGTCAACAGAAGATAAAGCGTTTTTTGACCGTCTTCAGCATTCACTCTCTCGAAAAGTTGCAATTGTCGGACCCTGGACGCTTGATTCGCAAGATTTGTATAACGTTCCAATAACCTCTGCATCCGACGCTGAGGCACGAATGTACGGTGTAGAAATCCACGCGACAATGATTCAGAATCTGTTCGAGATTATGAATTCCAATGATCCAAAGGTGATAAACGGGTTTACTTATTCCACAGATAATGAGCATTTCATAATAATCGTAGTTGTTGTATTATTTGCAGCATTTTTGACGATATTTCTGACACCGCTATGGTCAGCGGCGTTGATAATATTATCCGCGGTGGGATATTGGTTTGCTACATCTTATGCATTTGTTTACAGCACACATTTCTATCCGGTTGTGTATCCCGCATTTGCGTTTTTATCAACGTTTATTTTTATGACTGTAACAAAATTCTTTGCAACTGATAAGCAGCGCAAGCAAATTGATGGCATGTTCAAGAATTATGTTGACCGTCGATTCGTTGAACTGCTAAAACGCGACCCATCAATGATTAAACTTGGTGGTGATAGAAAGGAAATCAGCGTTTTCTTCTCCGATATCGCTGGTTTTTCGACATTTTCCGAAAAAATGCAGCCGGAGGAAATCGTTGAAGTTCTCAATAAATACCTTGGAGCAATGACCGAAATAATCCTTGAATACGACGGCACACTCGATAAATACATTGGTGATGCGGTAATGGCGTTTTGGAATGCTCCGATGAATTTATCTGACCATGCAACGAGAGCTTGCATATCCGCAATCATTCAACGCAAAAGATTACATATTCTGCGTCAGGAATGGGTTGAGCAAGGTTATCCTGAAATCGACTGCCGAATGGGTATTAACACGGGTCAAATCATCCACGCCAATATGGGTTCAAGTTTGCGCAAGAATTATACGCTGATTGGAGACCCGGTCAATCTTGCAGCACGATTTGAGCCGTTAAATAAGGATTTTGGGACAAATATCATCATCGGCGAACGAACTTTCGAGCTTGCCAAGGAGCATATCGTCGTGCGACCGCTGGGTAAAGTGCAGGTCAAAGGACGCACAGAACCTGTCAGTTTTTTTGAGTTAGTTGCAATGGCGGGCGATGTTGACGATGCTGAGATGACCAAAATTGAAACCTTCACACAGGGTTTGCAGAAATATTTTGAAGGTGATTTCCAAAACGCAAAAAAACTCTTCGAAACCGTATTGAAGGATTTTCCTGATGATGGACCATCATTGAAATATCTCAAGCTCAGCAATTATTACATCGAAAATCCGCCTGAAATCGCAACATGGACAGGCACATATGTTCAGACAAATAAATAATTTTTAATCTAAGCCAAATTTGCTTGAAATCGTATAATATTAGAAAGCATAGGAGATTGGAATGTTTGCATTTCTTCCATTTTTCAGCATACATCTTTTAATTCTTATATTACTTGGATTCTGGGGAAAAAGTATCGCCGAACGTAAGGGATACAGTGGATTTTTTGGTTTTTTGGTTGCTTTTTTCGGAGAAATATTGGGAATTCTTTTATTAGCGGTTCTTCCATATTCCAGTAGTAGAAAAAGTACAAAAAAAGATATTAAAGCAATAAGAATACTTAGACAAAATTCAGATTACAAACCAGATGAATATGCGAATGTAGAATCTACAGCATATTTTTGTCCGCATTGTTTTCAGGAAGTTAAAGTATATGAAGGATATAATCTTTATGAATGCCCGCATTGCAACGGTAAATTCACTCTGTAAAACGGAGGTTTGAGATGAAATGTGAATTGTTGTTCCCTTTTATGATTGTCCTGATATTAGCAACTGCAAACATTGACTGTAAATCACCCGAGAATCCTAAAACTCCAAAAGCACCGTACAATCTGTCATTTGAATTGAAAGACGGTCTGAAATTCGACGAATGCTGCGAGGTCAACATCTTCTACGACTGGAAAGAGGAACTTGAAAACCGTGAAGGTAGTGAAAACGCAATGGGAAGCGAAATTGAGAGAGAACTGCCGAAATATGAAGGAACAACCAAATATCGATATACTGTTGCTGAAAAACAAGGAGAAACCAAACTCAAAGTCGAATTCAAGAGTTTTTCAGGTTTGCAGTTCAACGTTGATGACAAAGAAATACATTCGAAATACATCAAGGGTTTATCTGAATTAAAGGGGCAATACATAATCTGCAATCCGAATCAGATGAATGAAATCGATAAATATTCTTCAAGACTGAAATCAATACTCGACAAAGCATCAGATAAAAAGGATGACACTCTAAAGAACATCATAATGTATCTGCTTGATCGCCCTCTTGTACTGTTCGATGAACCGACAAAACCCATCAACGTAAATGATACTTGGCAAGGAAATCCACCTTTACCAAGGCAGGAACTCGGAATTGCTGAGGATGCTATTACCTACACACTCAGTAGTATTAAAGAAAAAAACAAATACACATCTGCTGTGATAACTCTTAAATTCGACATTGACAAAAAGGAAAAATTAGAAAAAGAATTCATCGAGGAAAAAGGTTCAGGAACGGGTGAAATTGAATTCGATTTAACAAATGGAGTTCCACTATCAATTCAATTCAAACTTGAACATATGCGTACAATTGCTTCCAAAGAAAGTAAAAGCACTGAAACCAGCAGATGCGAAACCAAAACTACATACAAATACAAAAGCTTCGGAAAAATTAAAGATAAAACAGAGGAAACTTCTGCAAAGATTGATACAATTGAGTTTGATGCAGATGATGGGCTGAAAATAACTGGCGACATGATTAAGGCAGATTCTGATAAAGCAATTATATGCGTTCACATGTATCCCGGTTCGCGTAAGGATTATCACAAAATTATGCCTAAACTTGCTGATGCTGGATATTCGGTACTTTCGATTGATACCCGCGGCTGTCCCAAGGGAAACACGGGCAAAGAGAAATATGAAGAGCTTTATAATAAATTCAGTCCCGAATTGTTCAAAATCATTTATAAAGACGTGCTTACCGCGAAAAAATTCCTCATTGATAAATACAAAATTGATAAGAATAAGGTGGGGTTAATTGGAGGAAGTATCGGGTGCAGCGTAGTTCTAATGTCAGCGGTTGAAGATGAATCATTCAACACTCTGGTGCTAATGTCACCGGGCATTGACTGGGCGGAAATCGACAACATAGACAACATGAAAAACGTCGGCAAACGCAGGATTCTCATCACATATGGCGACAAAGAAAAAGATTATGCTGACAATATCGACAAGCTTAAAAATGCTGCAACGGACGAATGTAAAATCAAGGTTAAATCCGTCAAAGGCAACGCACATGCGGGTTATCAATTCGAGAAAAATCCTGAAATTATCCTCGAAATCGTCGATTTCATTAAAGCATACTTGAAATAATTCCATCACAGATTGTAAACTGTATTCGTCTGAAAACATCAAGGTTAGTCATGTTATACGAATATTTAGGGAAATACCCTCGCATTCACGAATCTGTGTATATCACAGACGGGGTGCGCATTATCGGTGACGTCGAAATCGGCAAGGATTCAAGCGTTTGGTTTAATACCGTGATTCGCGGTGATGTGCAGTACATAAAAATTGGCGAACGCTCGAATATTCAGGACATGTGCATGATTCACGTTACCCACGACACAAACCCGACGAATATTGGCGATGATGTCTCGGTTGGACACAGCGTAACTTTGCATGGCTGTACGTTGAAGGATAAATGCCTTATCGGCATGGGCAGCATTGTGCTTGACGATGCGATAATTCCAACAAATTGCTTCGTTGCTGCTGGAAGTATTGTCGCACCCAGATTCACCTGCGAACCCGGAATGCTGATAATGGGGCAGCCAGCAAAGGCGATTCGACCGATAAATGAACGAGAACAAAAGATGATTGCTGATGCTGCAATGCATTACATCAATTATTCACGGAATTTCCGAAAAAGTCCGAGAAAAGAAGTAAGATAATCTTTCTCACTTTTTCAATTTTCATTAAAACTTGTGAAATTCCATAAAAAAACCCCGCTATTACACGGGGTTTGTAAATTTCATAGTTCTTAGAAAGGAATACCCACTGAGAAGTAGATCTCCATATCCGCGGACAATTCATGCAGACCGAGGGTAAAACCTAATTCAGGCATAAGATGCAGACTTCCCATTTTAATATCTGCGCGCCCACCGAGAGTTGTACTTAGGTTCGGGTCATAGAATTCGAGCTGCCACAATAGTGCCATTGACATATCGTTCGATTCCATAACAACATAACTTGCACCCATTCCAAAGTTGACTAAGAAACCCCATAGGAATGCACTTGTATCTATCTGGTCACCATCAAGAGCATATGTAAACCCGAGCATCAGGTGCAATGCAAGTTTATCACCTTCAGTAAAATAAAATGAGCTAAGAATATTTAATGCTGTATCAAAACCACCTGTGCCAAGAGCATCTTCCTGTGAACCGACAGGAAGCTTGAAAGTAAGCAGTGCTGAGAGTTCCATCGGCAATTCACCTTTTTGGATCGCAGCATATTTCATTGAAAGGAAAATATCACCAAGCCCGAATGTACCTTCTGAATCTGATGGAAGTCCGGGAACGAGAATTGTACCCTTCCAACCACCGAGTCGTATTTTCAAGCCAGCTTCAAAATTATCTACGATTCCGAATCTGCCCATAATTTCAAGGAATGCCAGTGTAGCATCAAAATCCGGCTGTTCGTTATATTCATTGAAAGTAGCGATTTTTAAGCTTAATGTTGTATAGAAATGCTTTGCAGGTGTCGCTGCTGTCCATTCCATCGCGCCATAACCCGACAATGCATACAAACCATTCATGTGTGCAAACGAAAGAGGACCTGCAAGCAGATTTCTGCGGAAATCTGCATCCCAGTCTGACGGTCGAGTTTCTATTGGACCAGGTTCGTCATCGTCAACATCATCGTCAACAGGTGGTTCAATAATAACCGCTTCACCCATACCAGTGAGTGAAACAAAATCAGGTTCTGCTGTATAATCGTTCACAATCTCAGCCAGTGCATTCGCTGTGCCTGCAACTGTTGGTCTAAACTCAAAAGTAACTTCATGTGTCTCATTCTTCTTCACGGTGAATGGTGCTTTTCCAACAACAACAGCAAAGTTTGCAGCATTAACACCAGTGATATTAATTGCTGTTACATTCAAATCATCATCACCAGTATTGCGGATTGTGATTGTTCTTTCTGATATCTGACCGATTCTAATCGAACCGAAATCAAGGTCTAAAGCATCAATATCAATCACAGGTGGATTGAATGAACACATACCTGTAAGTGTAATGATGTTCGGAAGCGGATTATTCGCCTGTTCAAAAGCGATTTCAGCTTTTCTCTCTCCTTTATCAGTAGGTATGAAAAGGAATTTTACTTCATGAGTCATACCTCCAGCAATCGTAAATGGAGCGGTACCTTCAACGATTGAGAATTCTCCTGCATTTACACCAGCGATTGTTGCTTTTGTAATTTCAAGGTCATCATCGCCTTTATTCGTGATAACAATTGATTTTTCAACCTGTTCACCGATGAGAACTTCACCAAAATTTATAATGTCTTCAGTTGTTGAAAATTCACCTGGTTTTGTCGGTTCTGGAATTTTTATCGCTGTACCGGACAATGTCGTTGCATTCGGTGAATAAGGTGAATTACTAACAAATTCCCATGTTGCCGTTCTTGCACCTTCAGCGGTTGGTGTAAACGTTACAACGATTTTATGGGTTTCACCGCCTGCAATATTAAACGGTACATTGCCTTCAGTGACAGTGAATTCATCAGCATTTGCGCCTGTTGCATTTAACTCGGTAACCTTGAGTTCTTCATCACCGACATTTTCCATAATAATATCAAGTGTCCCAACTTCTCCTACGTTAACTTCTCCGAAATCATAACTCGCTTCAAAGAATGGGTCAGCTGGACTACCCTGAGCAAAAGCGGTTGTTGAAAGGACAACTAGAATCAGGCATATCGCCGAGGGAATAGCAGTTCTCTTCATACTCCTCATCTCCTTTAAAATCAGTAATTTATTTTATGCTATTTTAGCTTTGAAAATGAAATCTTTTAAGTATTTTTTCAAAGTTAATAATCCTAAGATTATATAAAGTTACTTAGAAAAAAAATTTAAAATACTCCTTACATTTACTATATTTAATACAATGTTTCATTATTCAATACAAATTAATTATTTTATCAAAAAAGAATCAAGCATCAATTTTTGATAAATTATTCTTTAATTTTACAATAAGGTTTTCAATATCATAAGAAAATCTTTTTGATTCTTGTTCAAAAATACTGATGATTTCCTTTGTATCTGCTTGTGTTAATGGAAGTGTAAGTAAGAGCGAATTCAATGCAGAAGTTGATTCATCAGTAGTTTTGATGCTCTTTAAATTTTCAATGATAATCTCAAAAATTTCTCTGCACAACACAGAATCCGATGCATATTTTCTCAAATGTTTTGATTCTTTAAGTGTTTCAGCAGAAAAAGTCTTCAAATCCCATATTGGTCCATATTGAAGCAAATCAATAAGTTGGCGATACTGCAAGGGGTGTCCTTTTTTCTCGAAATCTTCTTTGAATTTGTCTAAAAATTCCCAAAAAAACCTTGCTTCGTCCTGATTTTCAGAAGGTAATATAGAATAATCTTTTGGTGGGACTGGTGTTGGGAGATTTCTGATGTAAATACTGGGTTGACTGCGTCTGAATTTCACGTAAACCCAAACGAAAAGCAGCATCATTAACAAAAACATACTAATCTGCAGAAATTTCCAGATACTGATTTCACAAACGAATAAAGACAATATCATTCTCCAGAACATGTATTTTTAGGTATGTTTCAGTTGATTTTAATTACTGCTAACGTATCCTGAAAACAAATTTTTATTGATTTTACGATTAATAAGTATTTTATGTAGATTTCTACATTTTAAGGTAATTCCTCTTTAATGTAATTTTCCTAACAAAGTAAAACGGAGCATGATTAATGAATAATGGAAACTTTTTATTTACTTCAGAATCCGTCTCGCAAGGACATCCTGACAAGGTTGCAGATACAATTGCAGACGCCATCCTTGATGCATATATTGCTGGTGATCCTGATTCAAGAGTTGCATGCGAAGTTTTTGTTACCTCCGATTACTGTCTTATCGCAGGTGAAATCACCTCAAAAGTAAAAATACGAACCGAAGAAATCGCAAGAAAAGTTATCTGCGAAATCGGTTATGACAGAGAAGAACTCGGTTTCAACGGGAATACTTGTAAAGTGGATATTCGGATTCACGAGCAATCACCTGATATATCCCAAGGTGTTAACACAACGACACAGAAGAATGAAGATCAAGGTGCTGGTGATCAAGGTATGATGTTCGGGTATGCCTGCATTGACACACCAGAGCTTTTCCCGCTGCCAGCATTGCTGTCTCATAAAATGATGATGAAAATCGCTGAGCTTCGTAAAAATGGCGAAATTCCATGGCTCAGACCTGACAGCAAAGGACAGATTACCGTGAAATACAAGGATGGCAAAGCAGAACGAGTGAAATCAGTAGTTTTGTCGACTCAGCATGATGAAAGTGTTTGCTTTGATAATGGAAAGGGAGATTTAGACCCGAAAATGAGGGAAATTCTTATAAATAAGGTGATTAAGCCGATTATTCCTGAGCAATTCCTTTCAGAAAACATTGAATACTTAATCAATCCAACCGGACGTTTTGTACTTGGTGGACCGAATGCAGATTGCGGACTGACGGGTAGGAAAATTATTGTTGACACCTACGGCGGAATGGGAAGACATGGTGGGGGGAGTTTTTCTGGAAAAGATCCAAGCAAAGTTGACCGAAGTGCAACGTATTTTGCGCGTTACATTGTAAAAAACATTGTAAAAGCAGGTCTTGCTGACAAATGTGAGTTGCAAATTGCCTATGCAATCGGAATCGCTCAACCAGTCAGCATCGTGATAGACACATTTAATACGGGTAAAATCGCAGATGATGAAATTATTAAGCTTGTAAATAAACACTTTGATTTGCGACCTGCTTCAATTATCCAGCAATTAATGTTGAAACGCCCGATTTACACGAAAACAGCAGCTTATGGACATTTTGGGCGAAATGAGCAAGATTTCACATGGGAAAAAACTGACAAGGCTGAAATCCTCAGAAAAGAAGCAAATCTATAAAAAAAATACATTATTTTGCGAACAAATTTAGTTTTTTCGAACTTATTCACGTATATTTATATAACAGTACCCGATTAAGAGTTTTGTTATTGAGTTTTAATTTTAGTTAATTTGGTGTATCATGAAAATTCTACGTTTTAATTTGTTTATCATTGGCTTATTAATTTTGGTTTTTGGTGGCTGCGCTGCTAACTTAAACACTCAAGTATCATTAACAGATTACGACAAATCTGCTTCAAATATTGTTATCCAATATGCATATTTTCCGAACAACGGTGAATTGGTTTCAGAATTCGAGAAAAATCCTTCTTTCACGCTTTATGGTGACGGCAGACTGATTTACAGCGAATTTCTTGTATTCCCGATGTTTATGATGCCCGGGTATTATGGCGGTCCGATATTTGTATATCAGCCATCGTATCAGTTAAGTGAGATTATGCTTTCGGAGAACGATGTCTTAGGTTACATAGAATATCTCAATGATCGAGATTTCTTGAACCTCGACAAATTGTATGATAATAACCCGTCATATAACGGCATACATAAAGTAACCTTGAACCTGAAGTGGAAAAAGAAAACTGTCGAATCAATCGGCAACAGTGCACCACAAGGACTAAATGAGATTATTAATTATCTTCATGAATACATAGATTTTTCCGGCAATGCCAAAATCTATGATTACCAAAAGATGGGAATAACGTGTGAGGAATTTAATTTCCCGCTTGCTTATGTGCCAAATTGGCAATTCCCGACTGTAAATCTTGATAATCTCGCAGGTTCAGTTGACGGCAAAGTTGTTAAGGGTCAGCTTAAGGTCGATATTTTAGAAGCTCTGACAACAAATAGCCGTTTTTATATGTTCAACGGTAGTACTTACGTGGTTTATTACAAACCGTTGCTCCCATAATAAAGCGGTATCTCTAATCAATTTATTATTTATTAATCTTTCATAGTGCTTTTGCTATGATTACTTTCATTGGCAGATTTTCTGCTTTTCTTTTCGACATCTACAATAGGACATGTAACACTTGAGTCCTACTGCCAGCGTTGTAGATGAAAAGCAGATATAACTGTAAAGAACTGGTGCAATCATGTTTGATAAAGATGAATCAACAAGAGAGGATATAAAACACATGCTGCGCGTGCAGGTCGGCGACATGCAAGCGTTTGAAGCAATTGTATTGAAATATCAGAAACCTATATTTAACTTTTTTCGCAAAATGGGTGCGGATTCAGAACTTGCTGAGGACTTGGCTCAGCAGACTTTTCTGAAACTCTGGAAAAGTGTTGATAATTATTTTCCAAAAGGGAAATTCAGTACATATCTTTTTCAGATTGGTAAAAATGAGTTTATTAACGAGTATTTGAAAAAGAAAAAGAGGAAAGAAGTGTCGCTAAACGGAAATAATGGTTTCGACGATACAAATTCAGAATATCAGTTTGAGGCGGATGATGAATCTGTTGAGGATAAGATTTCTCGTGATGAGACTGTTGAAATTATTCGATCAGCAGTTAAAAAACTTGATGAAAAACATCGCATGGTTTTCGTGCTGGCGCATTTTCAGGATTTGAAATATGCAGATATTGCAAAAATCCTTGAGATTCCTCTGGGTACAGTTAAAACACGCATGATGCATGCTGAACATAAGCTACGTGAAATACTCAAAAATCAGATTAATAGTGTTAACTGATTAGACTGACAAATAGCAAAGGGAGCATAATAATAGCTCCCTTTGGTTATGATTTAATAGTTATTCTAAATCGCTAAATGTTTTACTTTCAGATATCACACAATTATTTGTGTTCGTCTTTGACATCGTTGTCCTTTTTGTCCTTTTCTTCTTGAATCTTATTTTTGTGGTTTTTTATCTTTGAGCGTCTATCATCTTCAGCGTCTTCTTTAATTTGTCTGACTTTTGCTCTTTCTTCGTCCCAATCTAAAAGCTGTTTGCGACCTTCCCACTTAACTTCTTCTGGTATGTCAATTTCACCCATACCATATAGGAAGCATCTCACTTTGTGTGTAATAGTTTCTTCTGTTGTACCAGGATATGCTGCTCTGCAAATCGGCATAGCATATTGACATCTAGGGTTAAAATGGCATCCTCGCGGAGGATTTATCGGAGACGGTACATCACCTTCAAGCTTAATCTTCTTAAAGCCGGATTTTGGGTCAGTCTCAGGAATCGCTGTAAGTAGTGCTCTTGTATACGGGTGTTTCGGGTTTGTAAAGATTTCCTCTGTCTTACCTTCTTCAACAATTCTACCCAGATACATGACCGAAACATGGTCTGCAATAAACTCAACAACACGTAGATCATGCGTTATAAATAGGAACGTTAAATCGAATTCGTCCTGAAGTTTATTCAAAAGGTTTAATATCTGTGCTTGTACTGAAACATCAAGTGCTGAGGTTGGTTCATCGCAAACAACGAAATCCGGTTGAATCGCCAGAACACGTGCAATACCAATACGCTGACGTTGACCACCAGAAAACTCATGCGGATACCGAGTCATCATTTCAGGTGCCATATTAACATGACGCAGGACATCGCGGATAATCGCTTCTCGTTCTTCTTTTGTTTTGCCAACACCATGTACAAGCATACCTTCTTCAATGATTTCACCAATCATCTGTCGCGGATTCAAAGAACCGTAAGGATCCTGGAATATAATCTGCATCTTTTGTCTGAACGGCTTGAGACTTTCACCTTTAAGATTCGTTAATTCCTTACCACCATAGCGTACAGAACCAGCCGTCGTTTTATTGAGCTGAATAATCGATTTACCCATAGTCGTCTTGCCGCAGCCTGATTCTCCAACCAACGCCATCGTATGACCTTTACGTATTGTGAGATCTACGTCATCGACAGCTCTTAAGCTTAATCTTCCGGGCATCAACAGGTTCATAAGCATAATAAACCAGAAGAAAACAAGCGGGAAGAAAACAATCCCTGCAACGTTTATCATGAATAAAACACCAAAAATTAAAAACAATGTATATGAAATAATCGAGAGCATCCCGCCTTTGCGTGTTTTTAAGAATACGTCACCAAAACTGAGTATGCATGCGGCTCCCATTGTGATTGCTGTTACATTTTGGTCTAATAATAATGCGTACAATGCTGTTGCCAGGGCAAATATATTCAGTATTCCAAGAAATATTTTAATTTTTGTTTTCAAGAAAATTTTTCGTGCTTTAATCGGGAAATACTGCTTAAGATTACGAACATCTAGAATAACCGGTGATTCCTCAAACGTTGGTTTTTCAAATATTGCTTCAATTTCTTTCAACTCGATTTTCGGTCTGTCAGAAATGTTTTCATCAAATCCATGGCATGCAACAAGATGTTCATCGTCCACACCAATATTTAGAAGTCTTGGTTCTAATGTATCATCAAGACATGGATGAAACATAAAGTCGCATCTGTCTGCGAACCTGCAACGATCTGGGAATTTTGTAGCGTTAGGCACAAATCCCTTGATAACATTTAAATGTTGTCCTTTTTTATCTATATCTGGCAATGACTGGAAGAGTTTCAAGCTGTAAGGATGTTGCGGATTCGAGAATAAAACTTCCTTACTCGCTTTTTCAACTATTTTTCCGGCATACATAACACCAACTCTGTCCGCCATCTCGCATACAACTCCGAGATCGTGCGTGATAAGTAGGATGCTCATACCCATTTCTTCCTGGAGCTCTTTCATCAAACTTAGAATCTGTGCCTGGATTGTAACGTCAAGAGCGGTTGTCGGCTCATCAGCAATAAGAAGTGAGGGCTTGCATGAAAGTGCCATTGCAATCATAGCACGTTGCTTCATTCCTCCTGATAATTGGTGCGGATATTCTTTGACCCGTTGTTCAGGGTCTGGAATGCCAACTTTGTGAATCATGTCGATTGAGATATTCCATGCATCTTTCCATGAAACATTCTGGTGCAGCACAACAGCTTCGGAAATTTGATGCCCAATCGTAAAAACCGGATTAAGAGAAGTCATAGGTTCCTGGAATATCATGGCGACTTCACCACCGCGCATCTCACGCTTCTCTTTCTCATTCATCTTTAAGATATCAAAATTCTTGATACTTTCGCTATTCAGTATAATCTCACCGTGAGGATGAAAACCTGCAGGTTTCTGAACAAGCTGCATAATCGAATACGCAGTTACAGATTTGCCACAACCCGATTCGCCAACAATTGCAAATGTTTCTCCCTGTTTAATATCGAAGCTGACTCCATCGACAGCACGTGCAATACCCTCAGCAGTTTTGAAATGGGTGTATAAATCGCGAACGCTGACGACGACTTCTGTCGCTGTTGCACTTGTGTACATCTCATCCCTTTCAAATTGATTATAAATCTTTGTAAGCAGGACACTTTATATCAAAAATCCTGATAATTCTAAGAAAATTTGCGCACTTTCCACCTTTTTTTTACATCATCTAAAAATGGACACAAATACAATTTGACCTATTGACGATGTCGACTTTCTGCTTTTTTACGCGCAGATAAATGAATCCAAAAACGTATATGGCTATTGAATATGGAAAAATCCTGTCTTTTACTTGTACTCAAGAACAATCGTAGTTCCTCTATGAGTCAGCAAATACAACATTCCATCTCGATAAAAATACTTAAATACAAAATCACTGGAATTCAATATTGAAAATCTTCCGGTTTCAGTAAATTTCACAAAAATATCTTTGCTTTCATTGTAAAGATTGTGTTGATAACTTATTATTTCGCCGTTTTCAAGTCCAACAAGCATCTGAGTATTAGATATTTCAACAACAGAGATTATACTCGCTGGCAAATTGGAAATAAGTTTTTCATCCTTCCAGTATTCAGTATCAAGTTTAATTAATTCACCTTTATTATTGTTGTTTATATAGCCAATGAATAAAAGATCATCCTTTTTTGTTTTTTCTTTTTTGTTGAATTCTGCAAATGTAATCTTGTTGCATCTTATAGAGATGTCACTCTTTGAACCTTTAATTCCAGCAGGGAGTGAAATCGGTGTTAAATGACCGGATTTCATACCGTAAATCGCAAGTGTATCGTTTGCATTCGTTGCTGAAATATCAATCGGATTGTTGGACTTCGGAAAAGCTTTGCTCTGTTTACCCTTTGAATCATAAATAAATGCTGATGTATCACTTAACCCAACAATCACCTGGCTTGCGTCCTTTTTAATTGACACAGTAGTGATTGGTGAATTGAATCTGTCAATTTCATTTTTTTCAGTGATTTCATTTTCTTCGAAATTAACATACAAAAGAATGCCTTTATTTGTACCAATAACAGCTTTTTTCTCTTGAATAGATATAGAAGCACAATTGATAACACCGACATTGAGCAACTCGTTATAATCAATATTTTTATCAACATCCGATATTTGTATTCTGCCTGAACGGAAGATTTTTATGATTCTATTTTTGTCAAGCATTTCCGCTTCAACAATAAAATCAGTTTTTGCAACAGATTGCCAAACATTGTTTTTGTCTTGAATATAAATATTAATGCTGCCATCTTTTGTTGCATATAAGAGATATTTTTTGTCGCTTATTTTAACAAGTTCAGCGATTTTACCTATCCCAGAAACAGTATCAATCTTTATGGTTTCGGTAGGTCTGTTAATGTCAACAACTTCAATTTTACTTTCAATGCCAAATGCACTGCTTGTCGATTCGCTAATTAGAATTACTTTATTCTCATTCAGAAATCTGCCGGATTTAATTGTTAATTTCGTGGAAAATAGCCTTGATTCAGAACCTGACATAAGTGACCAGATTGCTGCCTTTCCGTCCTCACTATTAGTGAGAATTTTTTGTGAATCCTCGCTAAATGACACTTGTGATATAGATGCAGTGTGATATCCATGTAGTACTTTTTGTGTTTCTTTGTCATCAAGTGACCAGATATAAGTTTTATTGTCCGAGCATCCTGCTGCGAGCCATTTTTTATCTGGTGAAATTGAGATTGAATTGATATTACCTCGGGGTTCAGAGAAATTATTCAGTTCTTTGAAACCTTCACTGAGAGAAATCTGTAGAATGCGCGACTCATCACCTGAACAAAAAATGCTGTCGTTAAAGTAAGCAAGCGATTGAATCGGCTTATCGAATTTCCTTATTACTTTGATTTTTTGGCGTAGAGCAATGTTCCAAAGCTCAAGATTTCCGTTACCAAGCGCAAATACAACAATTTCCGGTTTACCCGTGAAAACTGCAGCATTAATTTGAACATTTATGCTGATAGACCTAATCTCCTCAAAATTTTCAACCAAGAATACTTTAACGATTCCTGATTTATCACAACTCATCATAAATTTCATTGCATTATCAAAGGTTAATACTGTTATTTCAGTTCTATGCCCGATTGATTTGGAATCAAAGTATTTCATAAGTTTAACTGAATCATTAATTTCAACAAGCTCCGCCTTCCAGGAAAAACCGTTCCAATCCGCTTGACTGATCAATCTTTCATGATTAAGTGCATCTTTCAGTTGTTTAATTATCAAGACGAATTGTTCAGTATTTTTTAAGGTTTTTTCAACCATTTCCGTAAGTTTATTCAATAATTTCTCACCCTCAGCAACAACTGATTTGTCAGAATGTAGTTTCTTAATAATGTCTTTGACAATTGCAGCATATTGATTTGCACGTTCTGCTTCATCCCTCTTGATTACAAGGTTTGCTCGAATTTCCTCTCGCTTATTATTCGTATCTTTTAATCTGTGTCTA
>CAYZQB010000006.1:30078-37879 GCA_964480395.1 uncultured Planctomycetia bacterium | reverse complement strand
ATGTTGCTAGACACAGGCAGGGATGCCTGTGCCACCATTTACTTTTCACCATCCAAAGGATTATTGCCTGTCAATGATGACAATGTTGCTAGACACAGGCAGGGATGCCTGACCCACTGAATTCTTGTATGCTTGACCTACAAATGTAAATGGGTTTACCAATGTCATAACAAGGAAGCATGGGTGTATGCCATTTAGTCGCCGGTGTAAACGCATTTTGCAGTATCTGTCTCAAAAACGGTGATTGCAGAAAGTCCGGGCAGCTTGTAGCTCAGTTTGTCCCAAAGCCAGACCGCCAGAGTTTCGCTTGTTGGATTCTCAAGCCCCTTAATTTCGTTCAACGTGCTGTGGTCGAGAATTTCATACACCGGATGCCATGCAACTTTGATGTCCTTGAAATCCATGAACCAGCCTTTTTCACGGTCAACCTCGCCCCGAACCGTTATCTCGATTTTCCACGAATGACCATGCAGCTTTTTGCATTTATGGTCATCGCTGACGAAGGGTAGATAATGAGCTGCATCGAATTTGAATGTTTTTGAAAGTTCAACCTTCATTTCACCCTCCAAAATGAATTTTATCATTATAACAGAAATTGACAAATTTTACGTCAAATTTAGCTGAGAATTATCCCAATATTTACCAATTCCTGCGTTAGAAGCCGGATATTCAAGTTGCGATTTATATATTCATTGAGATTGTAGAGTTTTTCGGAAGCGTGAAGCAAAGCATCAAGATTGGTGAATTCCTTTCGAGATTTCGCAGACACAGCATCCATTACAGACATATTTACCGAAATCTGCTGAATCATTTCATCTCTTACCCATATTTGCACTAGTTTTACTGCAGATCTAAGTCGTTTGCGCATTGGTTCCTGGGTAGTGTCCTGCGAGGTTTTCAGCAATGTGAATAATCTATCCGCAGCGGGGAACGGGCTTTTACGATGAGAAATAAAAAAATGCTCAAAAAGCAGATTGTAAACCGAGATGAAATCGTCCTCGATTAATTCTGCAAGAAGTTGTGGAGATGAACCGGCAACTGGAGCGAGTTTCTCGAAGGTTTCATCGACGATTTCAATTTCATTTTGCTCATCGATTATCTGGCGGAGAACAGAACTATTAATCGGTTTCAGACTAATGGGTTGACATCGTGAGCGGATTGTAGGCAGAAGCTTGTGAAAATGGGTAATAAGCAAAAATATCAAGGTATTATCAGGTGGCTCTTCGAGAGTTTTCAGGAATCGGTTGGCTGCAGGAATATTCATTTCGTCCGCCTGCCTGATTATGATAATTTTGCCTAGCGCTTCTACCGCTTTGTAACTAAGCCTTTCCTGCGCATCTTTGATAATATCAACGGTTATGTTGCGTTTGCCTTCTTCAGGCGCGAAAATATGTACGTCGGGATGTGTAAAATGATTTACACGCCGACAATTCCTACATGTTCCGCAAGGTTTATTATTGTGAATATCTTCGCAAAGTGTGAGTTTGACGAACTCAAGGACAAATTCCTCCTTGCCTGCACCTTCATCGCTGATAACTGCATAAGCATGTGCAAGTTTGCCGGTATTTTGCGCATTAACAAGTTGATTCCAAGTTTCATGCTGAGTTTCGATAATGTTCATAGAATTTAATTCGTTGAAAGTATTTATGTAAGTTTATAATGAAATTCTTGATGCAAAAGGAAAAAGCAACAGGTAAACCTGCTTTTATACACAGCATTGATAATAGGTACGCAAGCGTACTTTTTCTCACAGCGTTGGCAGTAGGACTCAAGAATAACCTGCCCTAATGACAGTGTCGAAAAAAACGCATGCTTGCATGCCCTATTGACAGTGTTGTAAACTTAAACCTGCAAAGCTGGACTGGAAAAATGTCAAACAAACGTTTTAGTAGAAAAACTGTTGAACTGTGGAACAAGCGGAAAGCTGATGAATTAAACGATGAACAGCTTGAAGCGGTGAATAATCGGGACAGCACGAGACTATGCGTTGTCGCGGGTGCTGGCTCAGGAAAAACAAGAGTTCTAATCTATCGGTATCTGGATTTGATGATAAATGACGGTTTGAAACCCAGGGAAATCGCATCAATTACGTACACAACTGCAACTGCTGACGAAATGAAGGACAGAATAATCCGAAAGCTTGTTGAACTCGGTGAAATCGATATGCTGCGTGAAATAGAATCTGCGTACATCTCGACAATTCACGCATTCGCTCTGCGTTTGATAACCGAAAACAGTCTGCTTACTGGTTTTGACGCTTCGTTTTTGGATTTAAGCCCTGTTGAGCAGCGACTTTTGATGCACGAAAGCCGGGATACATTGAGCCGGATAATTTCAGATGAATTTGATGATGAGCAGAACAAGATATTTAATGCGTATAAATTTAACAATATTGCACACAATGTATATAAATTGATTGAAGTTATGCGCGATAACGGGCTGGACCTCGAATATCTCAAGAAACTCCAAAAACTTGGTTTCGATGATTTGACCGCTCTTGCCTCGAAAAACTTGCTAAGCACGGATTTCAAGAAAAAATTGCAGCAAGAAAAAGATTTTATAGAGAATATTCGTAAACCTTTGATAAATTTGGCAATCAGCGAGTGGGAACGACAAGCTGAGAAAAAGTATAAAATGCGACGATTTGAATTCATCGATTATCTGGAATCTCTGAATTCGCTTGTAAATGCTGAAGATTCACCTGTGAATAATCAGTTTCGTGAGATTCTGCTTGATGAATTTCAGGATACGAACGATTTTCAGTACAGCTTGGTGAATCGAATTTGCACGAATTCTGCAAGAATATTCACCGTTGGTGATGCAAAACAGTCAATTTATCGGTTTCAACAGGCGGATATCAACGTTTTTGCAGGTTATGCAAGCGATGAAAAGACAAAAGTTTTGGAATTGACGAAAAATTACCGCTCACACAAAGATATTATCAATTTCTGCAACAAAATCTTTCAACCTGCAATGCTGGTTACGAAAAGTGAAATCGGATTCGATAAGATAGACACACCGCTTGAATCTGCAAAAGCAGAGCCAAAAAAACCATCTAAAAACCCAAAAATCGAGGTTTTGCTGATTAATCGCGAAAGTAAAGAAATTGATGAAAAGACGAAAAAACCAGCTAAAGTTGATGAAGAAGCAAAAGAATTGAAAGCTGAATTTGTCGCAAATCGAATACAAAAACTGGTCAAAAATGCTTCAGATAATGAAAAACAATTAAAATATAGCGACGTTGCAATTCTTGTACGAAAACGTTCGACTGCACTGAAATATCGCTATGCATTGAATAATCTTGGTATTCCTGCACTGATTTTCGGCGGCATGAACCTGCTTAAACAGCCGGTGGTGCTTGATGTCTTTTATCTGTTGAAATTTATCATGAATCAAAATGACGACATAAATTTCGCTGCTGTCCTGAAAACCCCGTTCGTCGGAGCAAGCGACGATGTGATTTTCTGGCTAAGCCAAACACGTACTGAAATGCAGAACTCAAAACGCAATACAGATTATGTACTTCAGACAAGAGTCTCGATTTTCGATGCTGCGGTCGTGCTTTTCAACTCAAATAAACTTACACCTCAAGGAATTCTACCTGCAAAGGTTTTTGAAAGTGCCGGTGATGCTGAACTTCAGAATTTTGAGAAATATCTGGGTCTACTCAATAAATTCATGAATGCATACTTTGAAATTGAGACAAAACTAAGAACGTTCAGCTGTCTTGAAATCCTCGATTTTACGGTCAAAAAGCTTGATTTTGTATATAATATCGGCGCATATGACGATGACAGAACGGCTGAAGCAAATTTTTATGCTTTGCGCGATCTTGTGAAAGAGCTTCAGCATCGGAACAATTATTTCTATCCAGGGCTGGTAAATCATCTGCAGAAATTGATTGACATGAAAATCGATGTTGATGAGGCTGCACCATCAAGCGGGTTAATCGAATCTGAGCGTGATGCCGTCAGAATTATGACGATTCATAAGGCGAAAGGGCTGGAATTTCCTGCGGTTTTCGTGGTTGAGACTGAAGACAATGTCAGCACTGAAATGGAATTTGACGTCGATGGTAGTAAACTGGCATTACAGAAATTGTTTACGGATAAGGATTTCGGTATCTGCGGCTCATATTATATATTCGATGAAAAAAAAGATATGTACGATGTTAAGACGATTAAAGCATATCACAAAGATTTACACGAAAGAAATAAACGGGAAAATCTCTTGGAAGGTCTCAGATTGTTCTACGTTGCACTAACCCGTGCTGCGGACTTTTTATTTATTGCTGGTACTTGCTTATTCGATGAAACCCCTGAAGAATCCGAGAAAATCGTTGATAAATTACATGAAAACACGCTTTTATCCATGAACTATGACGAGATTCTGGAATTAATGAAGCAAGGAAAATCAACTCGAAATTTTGCCAGTTATCTGCGCCGACTGCTCAAATTTACTCACTCCCCAGTATTTGAGCAACAAAAAGAAATGCGCTGTGAAAAGGAGTTCGAGGATTTTTCGTTTATGGGGTTGGATGTGCGTCGTTGGTTTATGGTAAACAAAGAGGTTGCAAGCAAGGAAGAGGTTGAAATTCCTGAGGATAAAGAGCTCACAGCGAAAATGATGAGAGCTTTCGAACTTTCTGAGCAAGTGTTGCATGCTGAACCGAAATCTATCAAGCTCAGCGTAATTAATCTTGGGCATTTTCTGCGATGCCCGAAATTATATGAGTTCTCGATGAATGATACACCAAGCGTAATCGTTGGGTCAGATGATGAGACAGAATTTTCGACTGTTAGAGAAAAAGATATAGATTCTAAGGATGTCGGTATCGCTTTTCATAAGATTTTGGAGAATGCGGATTATTCGGATTATCTGCATTTTAAGGACACCATTAATAAAGGTTTGAGTTTTTACAAGCAAGATGAAGGAATTTATGGGGAATTGCAACTTTTAACCTCTGCGATGCTTGATAAGCGGGATTTTATCGAGATGCTAACCTCTGCTGACAAGGTTTTTACAGAAGTTTCGACACATATTAAACGTTTCGGAATTGAGTTTAATGGGATTATCGATGTATTGGCGGAATTCGAGGACAAATTGATTGTGCTTGATTATAAAACAGACAAAAATACGTCATCGGATTATTTACACTTTCGCTTTGAAAATCAGTTGAAATTGTACTGTTTCGTGCTAATGGAACGCTTAATTCACCTGAAATCCAACAAAAAGATACAATATTCGATTTTTGCAGTCAGGGACACGCAAATACCCATTCTTTTTGAATATGATGCAAAAATACACGGAGAGATGGAAAACTCATTTAGCGATGTAATGCGTCGATTTAGGGATAGGCAATTCGCTGCTGTTGTCAGCGAAACATGCAAAAATTGTTTCTATGCAAAATCGTGCAGAGAATATCAGGAAAGTAAAAAAGTTAGCAGAAAAAAGACAAATCTGTTCGAATGAGTTAAACTGAAAAATAAACGAGGGAAATATGCATATCAAGTTTTTTATTACGGTAGTGTTGATGATAGGTGTTGTTTTTGTTGGTTGTTCTTCAGCAGATATTGACGAAAACGAGACAATATATGTCAACAATAATACAAAAGTATCGGGTAAATTCCCGGTATTAAAGAAAGCGCAGTTTCAGATCAATGAATTCGTGAGAAATACTAATATCGAGATGTCAATGCTGACCGGCACGAACATCGTTCATTCTCTGCCAAAATATTTCGGTGATGCAGGCGACCTTTATGAGCAATACACTGTTCCGACAATCGAAAAGTTATACGTTTCAGGGCTTGTCGATGAAAGCTTTAAGATTCAAGAGCAGGGAATCGCAGTAATCAAAGTGTTTGCGTTTTATCCTCAGGATATTCAGAGTCTCGAGCGTGGAACGAAATTAGATTGTTATATAATTTCGACGGGAAATGCTTCAAATATCACGCGTGGTAAGGTTTTCAGGACAGGTTTAACAGACAGCCGGTTTCCGACAGAAGATTACTACGCTGTTATCGAAGGTTCATTGGAAAATGTGAAAAACATTGAAGAGAATGAAGAATTGAAAAACATGGTGCCAGCGAAACTCATTGAGAAATTCAAACCGACAAATCTGAGATACAAAGATGGAACCGAGCATATGCCCCGCGTTTATTATTGGAAAAATGGTGCGAAACTCATCAAAAAACCTCCCAGAAACCGAAATGCTGAGCCGGTAATTATACTTCGATTAAATACTGAAAATCCAGAAATAATCAGCGGTATCAAGCAGAGTATTTGTGAAGTTTTGCCGTTGATTCCCGCCGAAATTAAGGCAATATCCAAAGATACCGGCATTGAGCTGAAAATAAATCTCCCTCTCGGGTATCAGATTGAGCCATATTCATTTTCTGAGCAGCTAAAACAGCGTGTGTTGACAGTCTCAAACCCTCGAAGCTCTTTAATTATATATGACAAACAAGGCGGCGAAATTTTGTTTCTCGGACAAGTCCCATTAATAACTAAGCAATTCGACAGCAAAATGATAATTCAGGAAGGTGCAAAATCCGCGCCTTATGTTGTGATTCCTAAGTTCAAGACAGAAACAATAACAACATTTAATCCACATACTGGCGAACCAAACACTGTTGAAGTTAAAACTCCGATAATTGAGCTTGTAATGACGGTTGAAGAGAACAAATCAAAGAAATACATTATTGAATCGCGGGAAAGCCTCGATTTCATTAATGTGTTGCATGAGAAATTCGGCTATGGCGTGCTGGAAATCCTTAATTTCTTCAAGCAGGCGATTTCACAAAAAGCTCTGGATTGTGAAATTATCGAACGGTCAATGTATTTCGTTTACAATCAGGATAAAACGGTAAAATTTTATCCGCAAAACAACCTTGTTTCTTTCGGAAATACGATTCTCGATGTTAAACTCAAATATGAGAAGCTTGCAGATGATAAAAGTACAGAAATCAATGAAACCGAGACTCGCATTGATTTCGATCTGCAAAACACAAACACGGACAAACTGATGGAGCTGGCAGTTACACTCGCTTCCGTCGACAATTCTGAATTTTATACAGTTGATAAATCTGGCAATCAGGAGAAATACAGGATTTTCCTGTCGTATGAAGTTTTCAACTCTATCTCTGATGCGAGAATCGAGCAGATTCTCAACTCAGACAACTCGACCACGCAAAGATACTTTGATTTACTAAACGAAATCATCAAACAAGCAAGATTGACTGCGAGAATCGAAATGCAGGTCGGTAAATTGTCAGATGAAAAACCGCAAACACAGACAATGTCACCTAACGAAAACAATGAACGGACAATCCGAATATCAAAGTATTTCATCCGAAAAGCAGTGCAAATGCTTGAATCTGCAAATTTAAGTGAATTGGAAAAAGAAATGTTGTTTGAAAACCACAGAAACGACATAATGGACACTTCGCTTGTTGTTCCGCAGGTTCCGATGCGTATTTTCGCAATAATAAAAGAAGAGAAATATGGCTTGAAGGATTATCCGTTTTTCGCAGATTATCTGAAGACAATAGATGTCGAGCCTGAAGAATGGCAAAGGATAATCAGGGAACGGCTTGAATATATTCAAAAAAGCGTTGAAACTGATGAATTAAAAGAAACTGACAAGAAAAAAGCGATAATTCGAGAGATTGAAGCACATCGCAAAATCCCGTTCTTCGATAATTACGTACAAACTTTAAGAAAACGTTTTGCAAAGTACCTTAAATAAAAAAAAGGAGGATTTATTGTCCTCCTTGCATGTTTCACATCAATAATTTGCTTT
>CAYZQB010000006.1:0-29978 GCA_964480395.1 uncultured Planctomycetia bacterium | reverse complement strand
AAAAAAAGGAGGATTTATTGTCCTCCTTGCATGTTTCACATCAATAATTTGCTTTAGCAGCAATAATTGCGATTATCTGCCGCCACCGCCACCGCGATTAAATCCGGTGCGACCGCCACCACCACCACCAACATTGTCAAGGTTCTTCTTTTTAAATTCTTCATATTGCGTTGATGAAAGAACTGATTTAACAGATTCTTCCCATTCTTTTGAAATTTCATCGCGTTTTGTTCTCATTTCTGTGAAGTTACCTCTGCTCATTTCGGACATCATTTCCGAAAGCTTATCACCACGAATTGCAAATGCTGCTTGCACACTGGCAACCTGCTGGTTAGATAAATTCAGTTCTTTTCTCATTCTCTCAGTATGTTGTTTGTATGAGTCATCTTGGCGTTTTTTCTGTTCCGTTTGGAATCTTTTCATCATTTCTTCACGTTCAGCATCGCGCTGTGCTTGTTTCTCTTCTTCATTCTTTTTAATCTGATCAACAACGCTTTCACCGATATTTTGCTTGATACCTTTTACCTGTCCACGAAGCTCGTTAACCTGTGCTTGAAGTTTCATGATATTCTCATCATCAGAAACGATATCACCGGATTTAACAGCAGGTTTTTCTTTTGCTTTGGTAAGTTCCTCACGCAAATCTTTAATTTCAGCATCGTATTCGTTTTTGAACTTGTCTTCGATGGTTTTGATCTTTTTGTTAAATCTATCTTTCAAGTCATCAAGCTCAGCAACGACACTGCTGGTATTATCTTTGGCTTTCGGAACAACTTCATCCATGAAAATAGTTTTAATTTCACCTGCGACGATGCCACCAAAAAAGCCAATAACAAGGATAATCAGAAATAAAACTACAGATTTCATTTTTTCCTCACAAAAATTATGGTTGATTGAATTTTTCGTATTATAATAACACCGAAAATTATACATAGTTTCGGTTTTTTTGTTTGTTACCCCATTGGATTAATTCAACATGAAACATAAATTAACAATTTTTGCGGTTCTATCAATACTGATTATTTTTAATGGTTGCCGTGAAACTCCGAAAGAGGAGAAAAAGCAGTACATTGAGCGTGGTCGTATATTGAATGTTGTACCAGCAACAGCATACTGGTCAACGAGTGAATTGGGTAGCGGTGAGAAAGAACTAAAGGATATGAAGGATGCTACTAATGCTGCTAGAGCTGCTAAAATAAAAGGAGATGCTGCATTTACTGGCAGGGAAGTTATCGAAAGGCGTAAGGTCGAAGGTGTTAAGGAGGAATACATCAGAGTTAAATCGCGAAATGTTAATATAGATGAAGCTGCCCAATCTTATATTCGAGCGTATGATCTCGGTTGGAATGATTATCTGCTGGTATTCAGAATCGCCTGGTGCATGCAGAAATCAGATCCATCAAATGCGTTGAAGTATTTCCGTAATGCAAATGAAATGTACAAGCAGAATCATGAAGGTAAAGAGTTTATCGATGCACTTTTCAACGAAGCATGCTGTTTAATGCTTTTAAGCAAATACCTAGACGAAAAGTATTATGTGAAAGAACCAACAGAGATTAATTACAAGCTTTTCAAAGATTCCGATGGTAAAAATGGCTCAACAAAAGCTGATGAAACCAAAGTACGAAAAGGTGCAATAACAATATTGTCACAAGTGATTGACCTTGATAAAGATTATCGGCTTGCATATTATAACCGTGGTATTTCTTACTATAATGTCGGTTTTTACAGGGATTCATATAACGATATTAAGAAGTTTCTTGATTTGAGCAGGAAACCTGACGAATATACGAAATATGGAAGAGAGATGAGTTTGCAACTAAAATACGAGTTGAGAATTAAAACCGATTAGTGCTTGTTAAAAGAGCAATCTTGAAAAAAAAATGCAGTTTGATATTCCCGATCTAACACAGACGATTATTGCTGTTTCATCACCAATCGGTGCTGGTCGTAGTTCGATTGTTCGTCTTTCGGGCAAAAATGCTTGCGATTTCGGAACACATTTATTCGGGAAAGTCTTCAAGAAGTATATTAATGAAGAAGCAAGAATAATTGGCATTGAAAATGTTGATTTTGAAGACTTGAGGGGCATTGAAGCATTGATTATTCTCATGAAAGCACCAAAATCATACACGAAAGAAGATGTTCTTGAGCTTCATCTACCTGCATGTCAGCCGCTTGTTGAAAACATCATCCAGCAAGCATTGGCAAGAGATATTCGCATGGCAGCACCGGGAGAGTTCACTTTGAGAGCGTTTATCAACGGCAGAATCAATTCTTATCAGGTCGAGAGTATAAGCCGGATCATCGAAAGTCGCAATATTGTGGAAGCGAAAGCGTCATCAGCACGGATAAACTCGGAAATAATCAACGAACTCTATGAAATCGAAGATTCACTTATCAGAGTTGCAACCAGACTTGAGTTGAGCATAGATTTCGAAGAAGATGAGCAGGATGAAATCGATTTTGTCACACTAAAGCAAGCTCTTCAGCAAAATAAAACAGCACTTGAAATAATTCTTGAGAAAACAAAAGCTTCTATTATTAGCAATTTACCCATTGTCGCAATTGCAGGAGCTGTTAACGTTGGTAAATCCACGCTTTTTAACTTCTTATCAACTAAAGATGCTGCAATTATATCCGCGCATGAAAAAACAACCAGAGATTTTATCATCAGCGAGATTTCAATCAATAAAACTAAAGCAAGTCTGGTTGATACCGCTGGTTACTTTGATGAAGCACAAAGCAATGAAATTGACATCGCTAGCAAGGAAAAAGCTGTTCAGATTGTGAAATCAGCCGCAATAATTCTCTGGTGTGCTGAGGATTTTTCTGGCATAGAAAAAGGTAAAGCTTTACTTGCTGCACTTCAGGTTGATAAATCTAGAATAATCCTGTGTCTTACAAAATCTGACTTGCATGAAGATGCGAATGAATTGACGAGAAATTCTAATAATGATTTTATTACAATTAGTGCGAAAACAGGTCTAAACATTGAATTGCTAAAGCAGAAACTTGCACAAAAGCTTGAATCGGAATATGCAGGTGATTATATTTCTGTCTCAGCACGTGAGAAATCTGTTTTGATTAAAGCGAGGCAAGGACTTGATGATTTATTAAGCACCGAAATTTCGTACGAGAACCTTGATACTTTTACGGAAGATTTGAAAACTGTACTGCGAAATGTTGGAAAGATGACCGGTACATCGCTTGAAGCGGAAACACTATCGTACCTTTTCAGCGATTTCTGCATCGGCAAATAATAGTGTGTTGTTAAAATCTATTAGCCACTGAGACACAGAGACCACAGAGAAATTATTGGTGGGACAGGCATCCTTGCATGTCAATGATGACAATGATGCTAGACCCACTGAAGAATCTTTTCCACAACGAAAGACACGAAAACCACGAAAAATTAATTGTCATTGCGAGGAAGGAGCGAAGCGACTGACGTGGCAATCCAGGCTAGTCCCAAAAAAACATGGAATACAAGTTACATCTTACCAAATAATGACAAGGACTCAGATTCAGAATCTCCCAGACATAATAAATCATAACAAATTCCATGATTCCAGCTCTGTTAGCCTGGATTCTTCGGTCATTTCATTCCCTCAGAATGACACGTGGAGTGTGTGTATTCCTCGATTCCAGCTCCGCTAGCCTGGATTCTTCACTTCGTTCAGAATGACACCGATGATACTTACTCTGTGCTCAGAATGACATCGCAGGTAAACAATTTTGCTGGATTCCTACTTTCGCTTGTGCGTAAACCATTGTATTCGCAGGAATGACAACGGCTTTTGGCACGGAGATACCGCGAATCTACGTTTCGACGACAGTTGAGATGATATTTCCATGCAATTCATGCATGCTGAGATTTATTGCAGCATCTTTTGCCTGCTCGACGTTGTGCATTGTAACGAAGGCGATTATGCTGTCAGCGAGATTCCGTATTTCAATATTCTTCACCGATCCATATTCCGAAAATAGCTTAATCAATTCGTCATTTTCAGTATCATCAGGAAGATTACTGACAATCACCCGTTGATTTATCGTAAATTTTGACCAATCCTGCAAGGAATCCGAGCTGCTCCATTTTTTTGGCAGTCCGACACCAGCAATAAACTTTGTGCCCATTTCTTCACAAATTTTGAATTCAGGTACGTTGCTGAAATCTGTTCTATCACCGCCCTTTGTAAAAAAATGTGGTTTAATCGTGCGCAAAGGTTCAATAACGGTCATATCCGTATCTGTCTCAAAGCCGATAACATAATCAACACCCCTGACACATGAGACTATGAAGCAGCGTGTTTCAAGGTCTTGAAACGCTTTCCCCTTCTTGCTTCGAAGAAATCCTTCACCGTTGACAATCACAACAAGAGTGTCACCAAGTTTCTTTGACTCAATCAGACAGCTTGCATGCCCAGGATGCAAAGGATCAAATCCGCCTGAGGTTGCAACAATCCTGCCCAAATCAGTTGTCTCCCTGATTCTTACAAATTCTGCAAGAGTTACAATTTTGCCATAATCCATCATATCACCTCAAAATCTCACAATATCAGATACACTGAAATTATTATATCAGATAAATGTTAAGATGGAATTTTACAAAAATAATTGTCATTAAATCCTACAAAAGCTTTATTCCGTCAGCGATTCGTGCTGCCTCGGTTATCATCTCCCCAAGTGTTGGGTGCGGGAGAAGAATTTCTTTAATTCGTTCACTATTCAAGCCCATGTTTAGTGGTATTATGATATTTGTCAAAACTTCCCCAGCATTTGCACCTGCAACAATACCACCAAGCAATTTATCGGTTTTTTTGTCGAAAATAAGTTTGACGAAACCACGATTCTCACCGCCAGCAGCTGCACGTCCATTTGCAGAATATGGATATTGTCCGATTTTCACATCATAACCAGCATTTCGTGCGGATTCTTCGTTCATTCCAACGCTTGCGATTTCCGGCTCTGTAAATGTAACACCCGGCACAAGATTATAATCGTAGGGTTCAGGTGCATGTTTGCGTTTGCCTTCTTTGTGTGCAATCCACTGAACGCAGACTGTTCCTTCATGTGATGCTTTGTGTGCCAGTAAAGGCATACCGGTAACATCACCGATTGCGTGAATACCGGTAACATTTGTTTGATAGCTGGCGTTTGAGCGGTCAATTTTGATAAATCCGTTGTCGGTTTCTACACCAGCGTTTTCAAGACCAAGGTTTGCTGAGTTTGGTTTAACACCTACTGCTACTAAAAGCTGATCGACTTCAAGCACATCCGGTCGATTTATTTTTTGAGCGTATTCATCCTCTGATGCAGCAACGCAAGTAAGCTTCAAACCGGTCTCAGTATTATCAACCTGTGTAATTTTTGTGCTTGTGTAGATTTTTATTTTCTTTCGCATAAATTCCGCTGTGAGAAATGCTGATGCTTCTGAATCTTCAAGCGGTAAAATTGTTGGGAGCATCTCAAACAGGTGAACCTCAACACCGAGAGCCATATAGATGTAAGCGAATTCGACACCTATTGAACCTGCACCCAAAATTGCCATTTTTTCTGGTAATTTCTCAGGAATCAACGCTTGACGATAAGTGATTATGCGATTGTTATCTGGCAACATACCTGGAAATGTGCGAGGGCTTGCGCCAGCAGCGATTATGATATATTTTGCGGAAATTGTATCCGGCAATTCACCTTTTGTGCGTTCAACATGCTGCAATCTTAATGTATGAGCGTCAGCAAAGGTCGCTTCTGCTGCAAAATGAGTAATTTCATTAATCTTAAACAGATACTCAACACCTTTCGAAAACTTGGAAGATACATCGCGTGACCGCTTGACAATTTTTGCCAGGTCAAATCTGACTTCCTTTTTGGGTACAGAAATTCCGAATCTGTCCAATTTTCGCACTTTCTCAAGGAGTTTCGCAGTATCAAGCAGTGTTTTCGTCGGAATGCATCCCCAATTCAGACAAATACCTCCCGGTTCTGCTTTTTCTACGATTGCGGTCTTAAGTCCATATGATGCAGCTTCGACCGCAGCAACATATCCACCTGGTCCCGAACCAATAATAATTAAATCAAAATGTGAGTTCATGTAAGTCCTTGTATAAAAAACTCGATTTGAAATTACTACCAAAAGTAAGAAAATTAACTAAAATAATCGAAAAAACCAAGTATTGGGGGAAAAAATGAGGATATCAATATTTTTGCTGATTATTCTTTTATATGCTTTTGTAACTGCGACGGGCGATAATATCACAGTTTCAGATGAATTGAATCAAAATATCGAAAGGATTGTATTAAATGAAGAGACAATTCTCGCACCCGGGCAGTTTGTTTCGTGGTACATAAACAGCATTGAGAACAAAATTGAACCTGCAGTCGTTTCGACGATACCGTTGTTGTCGGATAAAATTAATGATGTAGTGCCAGAGATTTGGCAGCTTGACCTCAGACGAAATCTCGACGAGTTATCTAAAATCGAGCTTAATTCTGTTATCCTGAATGAAACGCCATATTGGGTTGTGTTTAACGACATAAATCATGACGGATATGAAGATATGTTTCTCAGCACGCGAGAAGGACATGTCAAGTGTTATCTCGGTCCCGACTTTTTTGAAACCGACGAAATTTTAACGGATTTACAGCTTGCCAAGAATCCAAAAATTGATTTCGCAGACGTAAACAATGATAAAAAGCAGGATATACTGGTGCTTTGTGATGGTTCATCACTTTCGGCACAACTTGCACCAGACTACAAACAAAGTGCAACCCCAGAAATGCTTGAAAACATCAAGGCAGAGGCATTCTTTAGTGTAAATATTTCCGACGAAATCATAAAAACGCTAAATCTGAAGGAAGTGAATTGCTCTGCTTTCGCCGATGTCAGCCAGGACATGCTCAAGGATTTTGTATATGTTACAGACAAAGGGGTATTTTATCGCGAAAACATTGCAAACAGAGATATACCGATTTACGTTCAATACGACAAAAAGATTATTCCGAAGATAAATGTAACAACGGAATACGCTGCTGCACCTTTTTTGCGGAAAGTTAGCGAAAAAGAGCATCAGTTATATGTCGGCAATTTAGAAGGACTTATTGATGTCTTCAAGGGTCAATATAATGCTGATACTGGTGAATTGATTTCATTTACAAAATCAAGGAGTATCAAAAAAGATGATATTGACAGTTGTGTGATTCCGTTTGTACTCGATTTGAATGGAGACGGCGATATTGAATCGATAATTGTCAACTCAACAGGTGAAATCAGGATATATAAAGGTGATAATTTTGAAAATTTAATTGAGAAAACTGAGTTTGACAAGGATGTTTATCCTGATTTTTATGATTTTGACGGGGATGGAAATCCTGATATTTTGTACTTTGACAAGGATAATCAGCTTGTCTGGCGCAAAAACCTTTGCACATCAGATAATTATACTTTTGATGCACCGAAAGTGCTGAATTTACTCGATGGATTAAAAGAAGAATTAAAAGATGCGAAATTTCTGTCAATCTCATGTGCTGATTTGAATGATGATAAGAAAATTGACTTCTCAGTTGGATTTGCTGACGGCAGAGTCAAATTTTATATGTCACCGGAATACAAGGAAAATCCTGATGTTTTCTTTGAACTCGATGCAGGTGATTATGCAATTCCTCGTTTATGCAATCTTATATCTGATAAATACACAGACCTTATAATTGGTAATGCCGAGGGTGAAGTCAGGTTTTACGAAGGTGTGTCTGACTTATCTGGGTTTGAAGATAATGAAATTGTTTATTATCATCTTGAGGAATATTTGGGTTGGGCTACGAAGTTTGAGAAGCCTGAGGACAAGGAAGCATTTTTCGATTCAGTTGGTGATGATGACAGAGCTTTGCTGATTCGCAGCATGGGAAATGTGCGAGAAGCTTTCGAGAAGCTGATTCTTGAAGCACCAAAACATCTACGTGATGAAATAATTTTTGCTGTTGCAAACACACCCTCAGCGGTTTTACGGACTATGTTTGAGCTTAATTCGCATGATATTCTGCTTGAGAATGCGAAATGTATTTATGACATGGCAAAGCAGTTGAGTTATGCGAAAATCGTTGAGCTTGATGACGGAAGAAGCACTTTGAAATATTTTCGGGAGAATGGTTTATGGGAGGAAATTCCTGCTGATATGTATTATTGGTGGGTTGTACATCCTCGGATAATGTTTGAAATACCTGCGAGAATCAATTGTGATTATTGGCACAAAAGCATGGAGGAGCATGGTGTTGATGAATTAACATGGCTTCGGAAAGAAGAGGATATTTATGCAAACCCGGAAAAAGGTGAATTTTGGCGCAGTTTTTTCCCTGAAAACATTCATCACAAACGTAAATTGATAGATTATGCCAAGAGTGCAGAGACCTTCGAGCAAGCAATGAGACGCGCACATGAGTACGTTAGTTACAATATTACTGATTCTTTCATGCGTTTCGGGTACAAAACTCAGGATTTGCAGGCAATTCAGATTTATTACAAGGGATATGGGTCTTGCGGTGAACAATCAATAATTGCCGGAGCGGTTGGTCGGAGTATTCTGATTCCTGTGGCGGTTGTAACAAATCATGGTGAGGATCATCAGTGGAACGAAATATACAGCTTTGGTGACTGGATTCACTGGGATCTATGTAATCTGGACATGGATTCTCCCTGGACTTCAACTGAAGGATATACTCACAGGGGTAGCATTGGTGCTGTAAATAATTGGTGGGGAAATGATTATTCTGAATCGACAACAGCACGTGTTAATACACCGAAAAATGCTGGTTACACGAAGTCCGGCAAGGGTTACACGGATGTAGCGAAAATTTACGTGTCAGTGGTCGATTCCGTTGGAAAACCAGTTGAAGCTGCTCTTGTGTATGCGAAATCACATTGGAATGATGCAAATCAGACATCTTTGAGGAGATTAACGGGTAAAGACGGCAAGGTTCTGCTTGAACTCGGTAAGGGCAGAAAAGACGGATACACAATCGCAACAGTTTCATCCGCTGGTGCTGCCGGCATTCAATATTACACAGTACAGGAAAACAAAGATTATTATTTAACATTACGAGTTCCTGGAATTGTAAACAATCGTCAGAACCGCGTAAGTTCATCACGGATGAGTATAAATGAATATAAAATCAGTTTTGAGCTTATTGAGATGAAATCCTTACTTTTCCCGCCGAATCCCACGACTTCTCGACCATTCAGAATCAACTCTGAGACAATTAAAAAGACGAATTATCAAGGAACGCGTGATTATCCGTATCCAGTGAAAAATGATGATAATTTGAAGCTGTATCTGTTTACGCCTGTTGAATACATGAAATTTACCGCAGGAGATGCTGCTAATGCATTCAGAATCATCACCTTGAATCATGCGGAAAAGTTTGAAAATATTCGTGTGCCAAAGGAATGTTTTGCGGTGCTGATGAACGCTGAGACTTTGTTCATTCATAAACGTCTGAAAGCGGAGCTGAGTGTTGAGATTCCCGGACAGGCACCTGAGATTGAGCTTGATGGTCAGTATTCGGACAGCATTTTACTAGCTGCAGATGCGACATTTGAGATAACAGGCGAAATTTCGGACAACAGCAATATTGTATATCTTGAGGGGAGCATAAACGGCGGGATAAGCTGGTTTGACTGTTCAAAGTGCATAAATCATAAAGTGGACACATTTTCACTAAAATTTCCGGAAAACCTCAAAACACCGGTTGTGCCGGGGAAATATAGTCTTTTAATCCGTGCACGTGATGCTTCAGGACGTATAAAATATGCTCTTCCTGTGAATTTCGTTTTTAAGGGCACAAAGCATTATTTGAATCAGGTGTTTGTGCAGGATGATCCAGAAACACCGCTGCCAAAGTCTTCATGGATGTTTGGACCATTCAGGATTGATGAAGGTACCCGTTTTCTTGCGATAAAAACAGAAGGACACAGCGAAGGATTTGACCTTGATTTATTCTTGTATTACGATAAAAATGGGAATCTGAAGCTTGACGGCATAAATGAAGAGCGTACAAAATCGACATCACCAACGCCTAATGAGAAAATATTCATTGCAAATCCAACACCCGGTACGTATTGGATTTATGCACAAGGTTGGAAGGTTGAAGGTGAACAGGCATTTGCTGATATACATGTTTCCGTCGATTATAAACCCCGATTGCTGAAGAATATCAGCCCGATGGGTAGTCATAAGAGCGTTGATGCGGTTTCTGCGGAATTCGTGCATATTGCAGGGATTTCGACAGACAAAGTTAAGATATATCTTGATGATGCTGATGTTACTGCAAAAGCAGAGATTTCAAAGGATGGATTTACGTTAAAGCTGGCGGATGACCTAAAAAAGAACGTTTTTCACAATGTGCGCGTTTTGCTTGAGGATTTTACAGGAAATACTGATGATGTTTCATGGAAGTTCAAGGTTGATGATGCTCAGCCGGTGATAATCGATGCTAATATCAAAGTCGAAAACGCTGTCAGCGGGTATATCACTTTAAATGCACAGATAGATGAAGAGACTATGCTTCAGTATTCGATTGACGGGAAACCTTTTGCAAACTTCAATGAAAAAAAGGCGGAATTCAATGAAAATGTTGATGTCTTTAGTCTCGTCGGTGTTGAGCATCAGATGACATTGAAAGCAGTTGACGGCGCGGGAAATTTCAGCCAGAAAACATTGATTTTTACATTGCCAGATATAAAAATCGCAATGCGATACATCGGAAAACTCGGAGAAAAAAGTGAAATTGGAACACCGAATCAGACACTGAAATTTAAGTTGAAATCGACAGGAAAGATTATTAAGGAAAGTCTTGTCGTTCTGCTTGATGGGCAGAAATTCGCAGGTGTTGCAACAATTGTCGAGGATATTTTATATTTAATGCCGTTTGATGAATATGAATTTGGGACGCATAAAATCGAAATTTATCTTGCAGATGATGCTGGCAACAAGCTTTCTCCATTTGAATTCAGTTTCGCACGAATAATGAATGAAAAGTAAATTTATTTTGCTAACGCAACGGAGGAATAATGCAGCTTAGGGTTTGTTTGTTGTTTTTAGTTATTGCTACATTGTCAATAGCACAGGAAACACCGCAGAAATCCGATGAATCAACGTTTTCAGTTGAAGAGAAGTTTTCTGAGATTTTGAAATATAGGTTGAATTACGAATATGACCAAGCTTTCGCAAAATGTATAGAATTTTTAGACGCTATTTTCAAGCACATTTCAACAGATGCTAAAGATTCGAAATTTTCTGCATATTCAACGGCTGGTCTGATTTTACTAGATGAGATTGCATCGGAATCAGGTATGCGGAAAAATCCAAAATATTCTGACTTATTGACCAAAAAAACTTGTGATGAGCGAATAAATGCATTTATGAAGGAATTATATCGAGATAGTCTTCTGGCTCAGGGGAAATATACGCTTGCGAAGAAAACTTCCGAAAACATGGATTTCATCACTGATTGGCAGATTATCGGACCTTTTCGCAATAATACAAACACCGGCATGCAGATTGCTTATCCACCTGAGAATTTATTTCCAGCAAGAGGTGAAGCGGTAGAAGGTTCTGCAAGAAACGTTGGATGGCGAACGCTGGCATTTGAACCTTTCTTTGGCACAATGGATCTATCGAAACTTGTTGAACCATTTGAGGAATCGTGCGTTTATTCCGCTGCGATAGTCGAGAATTCATCGAAAACACCTCAGGAATGCACATTTCGTGTTTCAAGCACGGGTTCGATTGTGTGTTTTGTGAATGGTAAAATTGTTATTAGAAAGGACATAAATCGGCGATTAAGCGCAGATCAGGACGTTTTTCCTGTTGTTTTTGCACCCGGCATGAATGTTGTTCTGATGAAATGGGGCAATTCCGGAAATGATGAATTCCAGTGTCGAACAAGACTCACGGATGTTGACGGCGGTAAACACAAGTTTCTGTCAGTGCTTAAAACAGATGATAATTGGTGGACAAAATTTGATATTGCGAAAAAACGCTGGCAATTCAAAGATTCTCAAAAACAAATCGATATAAAATTCAAGACCGAAATTACGAGTGAATTCGAGAAAACACTTGGTGAAAATGGGACAAGTTTTGATTTATTAATACTCGCTTTCCTGCATAAATACTTTGAAACGCAGGAACCGAAGAGTTTTGTCCCTAAAATTCTACTTGCGAAAGCGATTCAACAGTCGCCTGAGAGTTCGATAATTGCGTATTATGCAGCGATGTGGAGCATTGATGAAAAGAAATCGAAATTTGAACGTCAATTAAATTATAAGCGAAAAATGCTTCTGAAAGCTTGTGAATTAGAGCCGATAATCGCTGCGCCTGTGGTGGAATTAGCGAAATTTTACGAGAATTTAACCAATCAATTCAAGGTTGAAAAATATCTGGCGGAAGCACGAAAACTCGTGAAAAATGAAAGTGTTTTATTCGATTTACGTAAAAAATATTATGCCATGCGCGATTGGGACATCGAGAAAGCGTTGTTGGATAAAGCGGCTCTGCAATTGTGGCTGTCAGAAAAGGCGGATTATTTCACTTTGAAGTATTTGAAAGAGAATAACTCGGTAATGCAGCAAAAAGTTCTGCAAATGCTTTATAATCAATATGATGCTTACAAATTTTCGCTGAAATACGTGGATTATCTCGAAAAAACCGGACAGGATTCCGAAGCAATAGAATTGTATCAACAACTTATTTCGATGAATCCGTATAACTTTGACGCAATAAATATGTTAATCCGGCACTATGTTGGCAGAGGTGATAATCTGAGTGCTCTTGATGAAACTCTAAAATTGATTGAAATTTGCTCGGATGAGTGCTGGCACTGGTATCGACTAGGGAATTTTTATTATTATCTTGAGGATATTGAATCGGCGGAGAAAGCATGGAAGAAAGCCCTTGTGCTTAATCCTCAAATCCGCGAGTTGCAAGAATATTTCCAATATAAAAATGCTGATAAAGTTGAGTATGAACATAAATTCTTCGAAGATGTGTCAAAATTAATTGAAAAAGCAAGGCAAGTTGAGTTTCGCAAGGATTTCCCGATTGAGATTATCTACAACCATGAAATATACAACATTGAGCCTAATGGTAGCTTTAAAAAGGTGATTTATTATGCTAAACGGATTACCAACGATGAAGGTGTAAAAGATTATGCTGAGGATTTCCCGATTGGCTTTAACGACGGCAGGATTTACTTCGCCAAAGTGCATAAGATTGACGGCAGTGTTGAAAATGCTTCGATTGAGGACAGCTGGGTTGATTTCGGGATGCTTAAAGTTGGTGATATTATCGAGCTTTCCGCGGAAATGACCGTTGAAAATCGTGGTGTTTTCGGTGATTATTATGGTGACAGGCATTATTTTTCTTGGGCTGTGCCTGTTGAAAGAGCGAAATTGACCTATTGTCTGCCAAAATCGCGAAAATTCAGGATGTATCCAGATAAAACTGCAAAATCCGCCAAAATTACTGATGATACTGAGAATGGCAAAATTATTTATGATTGGACGTTCAATAAAATTGAAGCACTTGAACCAGAGGAAAATATCCCAGAACTTTTCGAAATTGTTGATTATCTTGAGATATCGACGTATCAAAGCTGGGATGAATTCGCAAAATGGTACACGAATCTCATTAAGCATCAGACGGTTGTAACAGAAAACATACGCAAGAAAGTGACTGAGTTAACCAAGGACATAAAAACTACAAAATCAAAAATTGAAGCGATTTATCATTTTATCACAAACAAGATTCGATATGACGCGAACTGGGTTTTCGGCATTCATGGCTACAAACCGTTTACTGCGGATACGATATTGAACAGGCAGTTCGGAGACTGCAAGGATAAATCGATTTTGATGATTACAATGCTGAAACTGCTTGATGTAAAGGCATATCCGGTGATGATAAACCTTACGATGCGGAGAAGCAGAGAAGATGTTACGCTTCCGATGATAGGACATTTCAATCATATGATAACGTTAGTTGATATGCCCGATGGCAGCATGAAATATCTTGACGGCACTGCGGAATTTCATCCGGTTGACATTCTTCCTGAATATGACACCAGCGCAAAGGTTGTAATTATCAAGGATAACAAGGGGATTGTTGCAGAAACACCGAAAGCCAAATTGGATGAGAACATGCAGAAAAAGACGATGAAGATTACGCTTTCTGAGGACGGAACTGCTAATGCAGATGTCAGATTGTTTTACAACGGAAGCTGGGAACCCTATGTCAGACGGAAATACGAGCAGAAGTCGAAAATTTTGCCCGAAATCGAAAAATATTATACTTCGAAGTTCCCTGACACTGAAATTTCGGATATTAAATTTTTCGATGTGTATAATCAGGCAGAACCGGTTGATTACAGCTATAAAGCACGTATCAAGAATTTCGCAAGTATCAATGCAGATGAATTGGTTCTTAAACCGATAATAAAACCAACTGAATTTCTCAGTGAAGATTATGCTCAACTTGCTGAGCGTCGCTTCGATATAATTCTGGATCCGCCTAATGTCAGCGAATTTATCATCGAGATAACATATCCTGAAAACTATGAAATTGTTAATCTGCCGGTAACAACTCATTTAACGAGCGAGTTTTTGGAACTGATTTTCGAGGTGAAGACGAGTAAAAACTGCATTACGCTCATGTACCGCCAAGTTTATAAGAAATCGAGAATCAAAGTTTCTGAGTATAAATTATGGCGAGAATTAGTGGAAAAATATGATGAAATTGAAAGCAGAAAATATCATTTCCGCAAGAAACAATAGTCGAGTATAAATAATCCTTATGTCATTCCCAACTTGATTGGGAATCCAGTATGTTTGAAACGAAATAACCGTATTACTGGATTCCTGCTTCTGCAGGAATGACAGACGAAATATTATATGTTAAACACACATAAAAATTGAGGTATTTCAGTCGAAATTCATGCGATAGGAAATATAAGGCATATAAATGTCAACGGGTGAATATGTGCTGGTTTCAGAGTTTAAACGCCAGCTTCGCTTATACATGAAACCGATTAATAGACTGCCAGAGCCGATTTTCACCGGTAATGAAACGTTAAGAAGTACAATCGATTTCTCAGCAAGCTCAAGTATATCGTTGAATTGTTGGATTTGACGCTGAGCATACAGCAAATTAAGCTCGAAATATGCTTCTGTCGCAGCTTCAAAACATAAAGAGCTTTTAAGTTGTTGAGGATCATTGTTATACAGACTGAAGCTTCCACGAATCCAGAATAATTCTTTTATACCCCATTTGAAACTCGAATAAAATCCGTCTGATGCTTTTGTGCTGGGTACAAACGCGAGTTTGGTCGAAGGTGAAATTGTGAGCGGATAATTGTAACGTTCGATTTCATAAAAGCTGTCAAAATACACAGGCATAAATTTGGATTTATGATTTCGGTATTCGAAAATCAGGTCAATGGGTAAAATATCACCGAAAATCGGAATGTTGAATTTATTGTGAATACCCAGATGAAATCCGTTACCATAGTTATGCATCATTATATAATCGAAATAGGGTGAAATTTTTACTGAATTCTTGTTAATAAGCGGGATTTCAAGGTCGAAAGCAATAAAATTGATTATTTCACTTTCAAACTGTAAATTTCCCGATGAATCATACAGAATATTTCCTTCGGTATCCTTGCGCATTAACTTTGGTGCATTGTTATCCGTAACAAAACTGATGCCGATGCTGATTTCGCGATACTCCTCCTGTCTGCTTTTGTTCAAGGGTCTTAGATAAAATCTTGTGCCTAATAAATTTCTCTCGGTTACCGAATTCAATATGGATTCGAAGCCCCATCGTCCAAAATCCCAGTCAAATTGAAGCCCTTTTTGTGGTGAATCGAAATCAATGTCGGAGTAATAATCGGAAATTATGCTGCCATGACCGATCTTCGCAGTCTCGCCAAAAAGTGTGCCTATCCTGAAATATACTTCAGTTTTGCCTTTATAACCAAATCGCATGTATTTTAAAAACTGAATAAAATCCGAGAATTCATCATATGCACGATTCGGAAAACCGAAATTAGAAGTTTTCAAAAATATCGGTAATTGAATGCCTAACGCCCAGTCGCTCATGCTGAAATCTGTTGCAAGTGCAATTGATAAAATGTCGGAATCGTCCTCTTGACTATCTAAAAACATAGTTCCCAGGTTTAAGCTCCAAGACAATCGTTCAGATTCCATTCGTGGATCGTTAATATCCTGTGCAAAGCAGGGAATTGCGATAGCTGAGACGATAATAATTGCGAAAATATATGAAATTCTCAACAATACCTCGAAGAATTTATGAAAATGATTTCATAAGATTTTATCTAAATTAGTTAAAAATGCGGATATTAAATTGAAAAACCCGTTCGAAAGAACGGGAAATTTTGCCGTCAATATTTTTGAAAGAAGTTTTCTTGTTTGTCTAGCGAAAAATCATCTTATTGCAGAGATGCATGTATAATGAGCAAATTATTTAGTTGCTTTTTTCGGGCGTTTCGCACCATATTTTGACCTTGCCTGCATTCTATTATCAACGCCTGATGTGTCTAACGCACCGCGAATAACATGATAACGAACACCTGGCAAATCACGGACTCGACCACCTCTGACGAGTACAATCGAGTGATCCTGCAGATTATGTCCTTCACCGGGAATATAAACGGTAATTTCACGTTTATTCGAAAGCCGGACACGCGCAACTTTACGCAATGCTGAATTGGGTTTTTTCGGCGTAAGTGTTTTTACCTGCAGGCAGACACCTCTTCGCTGAGGACACAGATCCAAAGCAGGTGATTTCGACTTCTTAACTTTCGGTGACCGTCCTCGTTTAACAAGCTGATTTATCGTAGGCATCTTTACTCCAAATTTTAATTAAGGTTAATAAAATATATGTTATCACCCAATAATCAAGATGAATTTTCAGGAAAGTATATGATATACATTTATTTTATTGCTGTTATACTGCACTTAACGTAACAATTTATGAAGTTTAAGCAAAAATGAAGTTTTTTCAATATTTCCTGATTTCTGGATTAATTTTGTTATTCATTCATGCAAATCAGTGTTTTGCGCAAAGCAACAGCATTGATGATGTTGAAATCCACAATTATCCTTGGGAATCACAGACAGATTATTCATATCTTGACGATGCTTCGCTGTTTTGGAATACATTTTTCAGACCGGGTACAGGGATTATCGGCATAAATACAATTGAATGTCATAGTTTTACAACTTCCGGCAAATTCCTGGAATATATTACTAATGACAATGTACCAATATTAAAAGAGCAGGACACAAAAGTAACTGATTATTGGTTTGGAGCGAATTTTAGCGGGGTTGTGCATAAATATGTATCTTTTTTAATTGAGGGTGGACTGGCTAAGAAAAGTGAGATTCGGTACGATTTCGATAATGATGGAAACATTGAGAAAGCAACGCATCTTGATTATAGCTGGGATATGACTTTTATGGCAGAATTGAAACTTGGATTGCCCTTAAACAAAGACTTTACGCTGATTTCTCAGACTTCATTCCGTGTCTGGCAGACAACGAACTATGATTTTAAAACCTATAAAATCGATAATAATAATGTGTTACAGGAAATTTTTGTTGATTTCGATACTGAAATTTACATTTTTCGCACACAGATATATCTCGCGTTTGAAGCGTTAAAAATCGAGAAACGTACATCGCTGAATATTTATTCAGGATTCGGTTTTCATTATTATGAAGCACAGGAACGCAATTTTGAAGTTATATACAATCCTGATCGCAGGCGAGACTTGGATTTTGTTCTCGGGATGACGTTTATTTACGACAATTCTTTTCTTTTTGAGTTAAAAGTCATTCCAGCCGGTGTTTTTTCATTTACGCTTCAAATTTCCTACTTAACATAGCTTTTATTGCAGGATTATATCGACATTTTCCTTTGCGATGACCTTGCCAACAATTTTAGCATGGATTTCGCCGTTTTTCCTTATCGCATCGAGTGCATTCTGTGCTTTTTCTGGTGGAAGCGAGATTATCAATCCGCCTGAAGTCTGTGCGTCGAACAAAACATCAACCAGATATCTGTTTATATTTTCATCGATTCTGACAAAATCATTGAGAAATTCCTTGTTTCGCAAACTGCCACCAGGTATTTGCTTGAGTTTTGCATACTTCATGACATTGCCAAGAAGCGGAATCGAATTAGCATCAATTATCGCTGTGGTCTGCGAACCTGCCATCATCTCTCGTAAATGTCCCATCAAACCATAACCGGTAACATCGGTGAGGGAGTGAACATCAAAATCAAGCGAAGCTTCCATTGCATATTTATTCAGTCTTGCCATAACGTCAAGCAAAGGTTGATATTCTGTTTCCTCAAGGATACCGTTCTTAAGTGAAGTTGATAAAATACCTGAGCCGATTGGTTTTGTTAAAATTATCGTATCACCGACCTTTGCACCAGCATTCGTAAGGATTTTATCAGGATGAATTGTGCCGATAACCGCCAACCCAAAAAAAATATCGGATTGATCCATTGTATGACCACCAGCAAGAATCGCACCTGATTCCTCAATCTTCTCACCTGCACCGATTAAAATATCCGCTATTAATCTCGGTGGTAATGCGCTTGCTGGATATCCCATAGCATTCAGAACAATCAACGGTTGTGCTCCCATTGCATAAACATCGGAGAGCGAATTTGACGCCGAAATTCTGCCGAACCACTTTGGATCATCAACGACCGGAGCAAAAAAATCCGTTGTAAATACAAGTGCTGTTTCATCGTTGAGCTTGTAAACTCCTGCATCATCAAAAGTCTCAGTGCCGACAAGCAGTTTATCACATGATTTCCTTGGAATCATATTGAGAAGTTCCGCTAAAATAGCGGGTGACATCTTTCCTGCTCAGCCTGCGCATTCAGCAAAATCAAGCAAATTTATACCGAAATTCTCAATAGGTTTGTGTATTTTTGGTTCTTTAGACATTGGTAGAAATCCTTAAATTGAAATTAGTTGTAAAGCATGACATTGAAAATAATGTTATTCAATAACGTCACGTGAAATGTGTATAAAGACTTTTTGTGCTTTTATTAAACATTCTATGAACCAAAATATTGTTTAAAACCAATTATAAAATAATATTTACGTTGTTCAATATATGTCATACTAAATTGAGAAACGGTTGACAGCTATAATTTTATTGATATATTCTGAATTTCAAAATATAGTTCGAGATAGCGCAATCTCGAGGGGAAATCGCTGATATCAGCAACCAACAAAAAGGAGTACCCTATGCCGCGCAAGTTTAAATCTACTGCACACTTTCTCAAGCCGGATCCAAAGTATCACGATATGCTTATAGCAAAATTCGTGAATTGCTTGATGTATGACGGCAAAAAATCAACCGCCCAGAAAATTATTTACGATGCAATGGAAACTCTCGGAAAGAAATACCCGAAAGAAAAACCATTGAAGCTGTTTAAGGATGCGGTTGAAAACGTTAAACCGGAAATCGAAGTAAGAAGCCGTCGCGTTGGTGGAGCAACATATCAAGTGCCGACTGAAGTTAATCCAAGAAGACGTCAGTCGCTTGCGATTAGATGGATTTTACAGGCTACAAGAGCACGTTCCGGCAAACCGATGTCACAAAGACTCGCTGAGGAATTAATCGACGCATATCGTGGTGAAGGAACTGCCATGAAAAAGCGTGAGAATGTACATAAAATGGCTGAAGCAAATAAAGCTTTTGCTCACTTTGCCTGGAGCTAACAGCTCCGGCTGATTGACGCTTAAATTCGGCAAATATAATGAAAAATATTCTTGTTATCGTGAATCCAGTTTCCGGCAGACGTCGAGGCAGGATTGTTGCTGCGAAAGTGCGCACATTTCTTGAAAACCTCGACATTCATGTAAGAATCGAAGAAACTAAACACAGAAACCACGCTTACGAAATAATTTCAAACATTGGTTGCAGTGAAATTGAAGAAATAATCTCAATTGGCGGCGACGGTACAATAAATGAAATAGCAAATGCTTTAATCGACACAGAGAATTTGCATTGCAGAATCGCTGTGATTCCAACTGGAGTCGGTAATTTTATCGCCAGACACCTTGGTGCAACAAAAAATTATAAAAAAGCAATTGACATAGCAATTAACGGAAACACTCGTGAAATTGACGTTTTTGAAGTAACTTCTAGCACATCTGAAAAACGAACGTTTCTCGGATGCCTTGGCGTGGGTTTTGACAGTTTAATCGTACAGAAAATAGATGAAATGCGCATCGGGAAACCGCTGACCAAGCTCGATTATTGTCTTCTATGCATGAAATTGGTTTTTCAAAAGAATTGGGAAAAACTCAGGATTTCTGTTGATGAGATTGATATCGATAAAGATTTTTTCTGGGTGGAAGCAGTTAATACAAAGGAATATGGGGGTGGATTCGTTTTCTCACCCGATGCCGATTGTCAAGACGGTTTGCTGGATGTTGTCGCATTCGAAAAACAGGTAAACAAGAAGATGTTTCAGTATTTAATTGGTTTGATGTTCGGTACAATTCTGAAAAACAAATGTGTTGATTATTTTCGTTGTGGAAAGCTTAAAATAACTAGCAATGCTGCGGTACCGGTGCAGGTTGACGGCGGATTGTTTGTATCGACACCTGTTGAAATCGCATACACAGGCAAAAAAGTGAAATTCGCCTGCAGATTATAGTTCAATGTATCAAAAATCTAATGGAACCGAAGGAGACTGTGGGACAGACTTTCTATCCAGTCAGGCAGAAATACTTGACTTACGATTTGGTGTTGTATTAAATATTATCGAGTATGGGCTGAAGTATTTTGCGTAAATTATCGCGTGCTCTCGAAAGCAATGATTTTACCGCTGCGGAAGTAATCTTCATCACATCGGCAATTTCCTCATGCGACATATCAAGGTATTTCGACAAATGAATTGCAATTTTCTGACTATCTGGCAATTTGTCAATCGACTCTAAAACGATTCTCTGCATTTCTTCCTGCTCAAGGTTGTACGAGGGCTCAAAAGATTTAGGATTCGGTATCTGCATAGAAAGCTCAGTTGAAGTATCGTTTGCTGAAAGTGTAGAAAATACCGCCATTTTACGCTTTTTATTGTCGCGTATATAATTCAATGCAAGATTCGTTGTAATTGTATATAAAAACGTCGTAAATTTCGCAGATGGTTTGTATTTATCGCGGTAACGATACAAGCGCAAGAAAACCTCTTGCGAAAGGTCTTCCGCAATATATCTATCCCGAACATAACGAAAAAGCAGGTTCAGAACCCCTTTTACATGTTTATCGAAAAGGATTGAGAAGGCTTCTTCATCACCTTTTTGGAACGCCAACATCAATTTGCTATCAGATTTCATATTCACATGTGGTTTTACTGTTATTTAGACGATTGAATCATTCTGTGGTTGAGATAATCTAATTTTATCATAATTCACTTTATGTTTTTACCTTCAAAACAAAGGGTTTAAAAACAAAAACCTCGCCGAGGTTCCGACGAGGTTGAAATGTTTATACGATTATAATTCAAGTTTTGGAAGCACTTCTTCATCTTCTGGGAAGAAATGAGGTGCAAGACCATGTTTGATAGATTCCTGAGCATCGCGAATAATATGACGACCGATAACCAGACGCTGAATTTGATTTGTTCCCTCATAAATCTGTGTGATTTTCGCATCGCGCATGTATTTTTCGATGTGATATTCCTTGACATATCCGTAACCACCAAAAATCTGTACAGCATTTACCGAAACATCAGTTGCGACGTCGGTAGCAAGAACTTTTGCCATAGCAGCAACTTTACTGATACGTGATGGATGAATATTTTCCTTTTCCGCCATATCACAGAGTTTCGCTGCACAATAAACAAGCTGACGTGCTGATTCAATCTTGGTTTCCATGTCAGCAAGCATAAAATTAATCGACTGATGATTGATAATCGACATTCTTTTGCCGGAAGCATCCTTGAACTGGAATCTCTGCATTGCAAAATCGCGAGCAAGCTCGAATGCTCCTTGTGCCAAGCCAAGTGCCTGAGCAGCAACGCCAGGTCTTGCGCGATCGAGAGTCATCATTGCTGCCTTAAAACCACCGCCTTCTCTACCACCCAGCAAATTCTCAGCAGGTATTTTCGCATCTCTGAAATGTGTTTCATTTACACATGCTGCCCTGATGCCCATTTTATCCTCAAACTTGCCTACGCTGAAGCCCACGGTCTCACGAGGTACAATAAAGCCGGATATTCCACGAGCACCCTTGCTCTGGTCAGTTACGCCGAAAAACGTGTAAAGCTTTGCAAAGTCACCGTTTGTCGTCCATTTTTTATCACCGTTTAGAATATAATTATCACCTTCTTTTTGTGCTGTTGCTTTCATTGAACCGGCATCTGAACCAGCTTTTTTCTCAGACAAACAAAACGCAACAGGTCTTTCGCCTGAAACAACCATAGGAAGCCATTTCTTTTTCTGCTCTTCGGTGCCCATTACAATAATTGGGAACGAACCAAGCGCATTTACCGCATAAGCTACACCGCATGCGCCGCAGAATCTCGAGAATTCCTCAACTAGAATGCAAAGATTCAAAACACCTTTACCCAAACCGCCATAAGCTTCAGGAATCCAGACTCCTAAAAGATCGCTTTTTTTAAGCTCTTCAACGAGTTCAAGCGGGTAAATTTGATCTTTATCCCAGCGTGATGCATTCGGGCGAATTATGCGTTCAGCAATGTCTTTTGCTTTCTCTCTGAATTCTAAATTCTCTTTTGTTAGTAGTTCATCAATCATATTTCCTCCAGATAAAAGAATTGCGATTAAATTTGAAATGTAGCATATTTCTCATTCGCTGCTTAAGACTTTTTTTGAAATTAAATCCTTTAATAGTGTTGTCAATTTGCGATAAATACGATATTGAATCCATGTATTCAAGGATATGAATGAAACAAATATTTTTTTCAATAATCATTATTGCCTTCTGCTCTTCATCGTCATTAACTGCAGGTCAAAGATTTTCAGCAATCTATGCAAATGACAATTTCGCTTCTCTCGAATCTGCTTACCGAGAACTTCACCTTAAAACAAACTCAACAAAAATAGATAAATCTTCATACATGCTTGGACTGATGCACAAGGGAGCGGGTGAAAATCGCGTTTACTCCGAACATATCGGTTTGATTAACTGGGTTGATTCTGAAATTGATTTCGGGATTTATGCACGAGCAACATTTATGTATCGAAACAAACTCCCAAATGCTTACACAAATCACGATTTGCTTGTTAGCGTGGGTGCTACTGCTGATTTTGAGTTTGGTTTCAATAGGAATGATATTTTTACTTTCGGACAATTCGGACCGATTGTAGGTTTGATTTATCAGATACCTGAAAAAGGCTTCAGTTTTTATGTTACTGCGATTTTTGAGTTCATTTTTCTCAGCCAGATCGGTGAAACAAACCTGGATTACAACGCAAATCCATTTTTCGGCATTGGTTTTGGTGTTGAATACTATCTGAAAGATACTGATTTCAATTTAGGTATTGAAGTAACATTTATCAGGGAATTCAGCATGGTTTTCTTTTTTGGCAAGAGATTATAACAAACTGAAATTACTGAAAATATCATTTATTGATTTCAGTAATCTTATTTTATATAAACAACGCTGATTGCTTAACTCTGCAACATTGAAATAGGATTTGCAACTCATGAATCCTTATGACATCGCTGATTAAACTACAGATAATCTATACTGGGTGGAGATTGGGGTTGTTTTGACTGATATAAAGAACATGAAAACTCGAAAGCACAAAGGAAGCTTTAAGATTTCTCAAGCTTCGCAGGTTTCGCATCCTTACGACAGAATATTATGTTTGATCCTGTCAAATATTAAAATTTTACGGTTTATCAATCCAATCAATTCTAATGATTATAAGCAGAAGTACATGAAGGGAGATATTCCATCAAAATGTCCAGAATTCAAGTATCGTGAAATAAATTTTGATATCAGTGCAGTCAAAGGTTCTTTAACAACTCTCAAGCCGGTTGATGACAAAACACTAGTGCTTTATCGAAAGGCGATTGAGATATTACACAAACTCGAGATGTTAGAAGCACGAGGAACCCTTACATTTCGCGAAATTTCAAGGTTATTGTACGGCTCGGTGAATATTAATGATGTTCGAAAGATTTCAAATTGGCTAAATGTCGAGGACGAAAATCCGACTGAAATTCATTATGATGCTCTTGCGATGAAGAAAAAACTTGATATCGAGATTCTCAAGATTAATCTTGAAGTGAAGGTGATTCTAAGGCAGTTTCAAACATCAAAAGCCGCTGCCGGCTTCAACACTCTCGGATTAAAAGCACGCGGAATGTATAATTATGAAGATTTTACAAGGATTATCGCACATGAAATCGAAACGCATATCTATCGCAATCATAACGGGATTCAACAGGGATTGAAGTCGTTATTCTTTCACGGTTTCCCGCGTTCTGACGCTTATGTTGGCGGATATCTCGTAACCGAAGAAGGTCTTGCGCTGATGATGGAAGAAAAAGCCGGTGTTTTAAGTCAGAAGCGCAAGAGAATCATTGCTGGTCGGGTACTTGCGATATATTTAATGGACATTGAGGAGCTTAATTTTAACGAGGTGTTCGAGATACTCACAAAAACGCATAAATTCTCACCAAATACCGCTTATGATATATGCATCAGGACTTTCAGAGCGGGTGGATATACAAAAGACCATATTTATTTTCGTGGTTATGAACTTGTTAAGCAGTTCTTTCAAGAATCGAATATTGATGAGCAACGCCTGTTATTTTCAGGTAAAATCGGGATCGAGTGGATTCCAATGTTGAAGACTATGCAGGCGAATGGTGAGATTGTTGAGCCAAAACATTTGCCTGATTTCTTAAAAAAATCTTAAAAACTATAAAGGTTTTGTCGCTGACTTATCAAAGAACGGTGAATTTTACACTCTGGAACCAGATAAGATTGAGCAGGATGAAAATCGGAATCAAAATTAGTATTGACCAGATCATATAACCGAAGAATGACGGCATTTTCACGCCGCTTTGTTCTGCAATTGATTTTACCATAAAGTTCGGTCCGTTACCGATGTAAGTCATTGAACCCATGAAAACCGCACCTGTTGACAGACCTGCAAGCATCATCGGCGAAACGTCAATGACAGAACCTGCAGCGATTTGCGATGGTGTAATCGCTTGTCCTGCAATATCCGACAAAGATCCCTGAATTGTCGCCATGAAAGTCAAGTATGTTGGCGCGTTATCAAGGAACGAAGACAATGAACCAGTAAGCCAGAACGGAATCATTGGACATGCCTGGTCACTTGCAATATTGAAAGTTGATTTTACAGAAGTGAAAAGCTCCGAGCCATAAGAATTCAGGTACTGAAGCGCAGGAATCATTGCAAGGAAAATCCCTAAAAATAAAACTGCAACCTCAATAATAGCATAAAACGTAAATTCATTCTTTTTGCGGATTTCTCCTCGTACAGGAGTCAGTTTGAGTGAAATCATCGCAAGCATCATCATGAAAAATGATTGCCCAAGCTTGACTGCTGCCATCTTCTCCAAAATTGTCCCCTTACGCATTGATTCAAAAAACTGTCCGTTCCAGTTGCCTTGACTGCTTATTTGAATTGCAAAAACACCTGAGCTGAAAACAACAACAATTACGCCAAATAAAAGCAGGAAATTAATTTTGCCGTATATTTTAATCTTTACTTTGTTATCCGACAGTATTGTGCCGGCTTTCTCTGCGCTTGAAAACAATGCTGACAAACCACCTTCTCGTTTCCACAAAATAGAGTCAAAAACAAAGTAAATTGATAAAAGTATGCCAACAACAAAGAGCCAGTAACCCCAGAGATTTATCAATGTCCATTCAAACGGAACACCTTTGAGAAATCCGAGGAACAAAGGTGGATCTCCAAGCGGTGTTAGTAATCCACCACAATTCGCAACAATAAATATGAAAAAAATCACGCTGTGAATAACGTACTTCCTGTATTTATTCGCCTTCAAAAGCGGTCTAATGAGCAGCATCGCAGCACCGGTTGTGCCGATAAATGATGCAAGCAACCCCCCAATTGCGAGAATTTTAAAGTTCGTCGTTGGTTTTCCTTTCAAATCACCTGAAATATTAATTCCGCCTGAGATGATAAATAAAGACCCAAGCAGAGCAATGAATGCAACATAATCAAGCATTGTTTCAGTGATATGAAAACCTTTGAGTGCTGAAGATTCTTCAGTAGTAAAGATGATAATTGCAAGTGCAATTGCACCAAGGGGTAAGGCAAAAAGTGCCTTATTCTTGTTTTTCTCCCACCATTCATTACAGATAAGCGGAAGAATTGCAATCCCCAGCAATAAGAGAGCAAAAGGTATAATCGACCATATTTCAACATTCAGATTCGCGGGATGTTCAGCATGTTCACTAACGTTGTGTTCAGAAGTATCCTCGTGTTGTTCGGATTTATCTGTATCTGTATATTCAGAATGCTTCGCATTTGGTTCTGCTTTTTCCGAAGCATTTACCGTTGAATATCCCAGGAAAAACATCAGTGATAGTAAAATCAAAAGAATGCAGTAACTATTCTTACTCATTTATTAACCTTTCGTTGCTGGATTCTAAGAATATAAGCATTCTCAAATCAAATTCAAGTTTCAAAATTAAGAAACTCAGAATAAACTGAAAATATGTGAATGAATTAACAATATGAAAACAGTATTTTACGGATCAGCTTAATATTCAATTAAAACTCATAAGCAATTGTAGATGTACTGCTCACTTTTCACCCATCAACTCTTTTTTGCTGATTTTGTTTTCTTTGCACACTTCCTTGATTTTGTCAGTAACATCATCATATTTATCGAAATATTTATATACGATGCGCATAAATTCCACGTATTCGCCGCGTTTTTCCTCATCCTTGAGTTTTTTCTTAAAACCATCGATATACGATATAATTTTACTTGTCATGTCCTTCTGTAATGCTTTTGCATTCTTCTTATATTTCTCAGGAACACCTTCACCATCAATAACTTCAACAAGCATATTTATAGATTTTGTAAGCTCTTTTTTCTTCAGATAATATTCTGCCTGTAACACATTCCAAAAACCTTTACGCCATGCAGAACCAGTGATTTGAGTTTCATTTTGCTGTTTGAGCTGTTCATTTGCCTGTCTGAAAAAATTCAGAAAGATTTCCGCAGTCATCTGATTTTCAGTAGCTTTCTGTATTTCCTGATAATCGATCAATTTATTGCCTGAAGCGTCGATAACTCCATATTCTGTTGCTGGTATGCCAGAAGCGAGAATTTCGTCTTTAATATCCTTCAGATAATATTTTTCTTTGAGCTTTCCGCTAAGCTTTTTTGTAACCAAAGGTTGGGCAAATGGGAGAACATTTTTTATCTTTTCGTCTGGCTCGTATGGTGTGTATGATTCAGTTGTTTCAACCTTTTCACCGTCAATAATGACATTTCTGCCTGACCAATTGAAGCCAAACAGAACGACCATATTTTCATTAACATAATTTATAAATTCTGAGCTGTTAAGGCAAACTTGCCTCATCTGAGCACAAGGAGCTCAGTCGCCTTCATGAATAAACACAAATATAGGACAATTGCGTTCTTTAGCTTCAAGTTTTGCATCGGTTAGAGAGGCAGCAAAAATTACTTTATCATTAGGAATTCGCTCGTATGCAAACGCTGATGATGACATCAGCACTAATGCAATTAATACAATCAAGTATGTTGCTTTGTTCATATACTTCTCCAAAATTGATTCTCAATGGATTGTAACAGATTCAGGTGTTTTGTTACTTATATTTTAGAAATTTTTTAAACAAATTTATTCGAAATATAATCAGCTTAATTCATTTCAATCTCGAACCTTTTTCGATTTCGGAATTGAGCGATGCAAAAACCTTCAGGACCGCATACAGGACAAGATTTCTCGGTCCAAATAAGATTTTCGCGATTGAGATTTTTAAGAATTTGTTTGGGTTTTGGTGAGAGCTGCAACAGTTTTACGTTAATATTTGGTTTATCATCAAGTTTTTTCAACAAACTTATTGCATAATGTGGCAAAGATTTGAATCCTTCAACATCGATAATAAGAAGTCGGATACCGTTGAATTTAAGGACACGTTCTTTAATTACTTCATATGTTTGTACAACGTTGTCTTTATCGAATTTTCCGACAAGTTTGATAAGAAATGAATTCGGTATTGAAACTGCAAGTGCATGTCCGATATTCGGATAGATTTTGTTTATTTGTGCAATTTGTGTAAATACAGTGTGGGCAGCGGTGATTTTCCCCTCCCTGAGAAGAAATCGACCTTGCTTGAACCAGCTATCAATCTTTTTGGCATCAGCTTCAATTTCTTCAGACATTTCATCCTCAAAACTTCGTCTGTATTCCACATCTTACCACAAGAAAATAAAATCAACAGAAGTTTAATAAATTGAATATAAACTTTTTACGTATTCATCTGCAATTTTCAATGTTTACACTGGTTCTGAATCTTATTTCATGTTTGCAATGATGCGTGAAATAACAATCATAGCTTCAGAATGGATATCTTCACCGGTTCGACTTTGGTAAATGCGCCTAATTGATACAGGACTAAAATATCGAAGAGCATATGCGGGAAACCATGCACCATACACGAGTCTTATGAAAACAAGCAATAAGCCCGATTCAATAAACCTGGATCTAAGAAGCTGTTTTCCTTCATTGCTTATATCAACATGTTGGTTAAAATCAGTGTTTGTCATACGCAAAAAGAATTCAGCATTGGTTACCGATTCTTTATAGTGTAATGCACCTTCGAACTCAATTTTTGATCCTTTGCGTTCAAGATTTAAAATTGTTGTTGAGCTTATAGACAGTATCGAGAGCATGTTAGCAATTTGTATTGAATCGATATATCGAATATTTTCGAATGAACTGATTGAAAGATAAACAAGCACGAAGCCTGATGGATCATACTTCAGAACTGGAGGTGATTTCGGGAAGAGAAACAAGCTGAAAAGTTCTGCTGAAAAATCTGCAATTGTTGGAAATTGAAAGACATTGTCGACTAAGATTATTTCTTTTCGCAATAGGGGAAGAAGGTTCAGTACGATAAGCTTTACGTAATCGACATCAAATTTCCTAAAAAATATGTTTTTCTCGCAAGCAATATAAATGAGCTTGATAATTTCGGAATAATCGGTTGTATAGAAATCGGAATAAAGCTCATCCAGGCGTTTAAGCACTTCATCAGCCTGTTGTGCGGTTATATTTGAAGTTTTGAAGAGTTTTCTTGTTTCAATGTTCTGAATATTCGCACCAAAGCTGAAAGGGGTTACTTCTCCCGCTGAATTCATCAGTTTAAAATTTACACCGCAGAATCTACATTTGAATTCATCGCCGATTTTACCGCGTCCTCCGATGGTTCTGTTGCATACAGGGCATGTATTTTCTAGGTCATACATCGTTGAAACATTTTTGTTTGTGCGTACGACTTGAGTAACATTATCCTTGTGGTCATTAGATATGACCAATTCTCCACCACAATACATACAGCGTGGGAATTGAGTTTCATCGCTGACAAAAACTCGAACATCCCGCTTACAGTTTTTACATATAGTTTTGAATGTGATGATTTCTTTTTCAGACGGCATTAAAATCTCCACAAACTAAAATCTTGAACAGATTAGAAAGCCAATCTGTATATTTTCAGATATTAAACAAAAATTGTAAACAAGAATTTCATAAACTGATGCAATAAAATTAATGGGCAAAATTAAATATTATCGCATTTTACACAATTATTAAAAATTCCAAAAGCTAATGTTAACAATTGAAAAAAGAGCGGCCGATGGGATT
>CAYZQB010000005.1:31521-38190 GCA_964480395.1 uncultured Planctomycetia bacterium | reverse complement strand
TGAGTTTTTTTAAGAAAACATCCCAATCTTTCATATCACCAAATCGCAATCCCCGTCGTGCAATTTTATCCTGATAACAGGGACCAATTCCTCTTAGAGTTGTACCGAGAGATTCTGCACCACGCGCTTTTTCCCTCAGACCGTCAAGCTGAATGTGAAACGGAAATACAATATGCGCGCGGTTGCTGATGCCAAGTCTGCTGACAACCTCAAGCCCTTTGCTTTCAAGCATTTCTATCTCATCAAACATAGTCTCAATTTCAATTACAACGCCGTTTCCGAGTAAGCAAGTTGTATGCTCATAAAACATACCCGAAGGAACAAGATGGAAGACAAATTTTTCGCCATTTATGTTTACAGTGTGACCGGCGTTAGCACCGCCAGCGAATCGAATAATCACGTCGGATTCTTTTGCTAACAGGTCAATAATTTTCGCTTTGCCTTCGTCTCCCCATTGAAGTCCCAGAACAGCGTTGACATTCATGAAGGTATCTCCAAAATTTAACACAAAAACAACCGAGCATGTGTTCAGACATTATTTAAGCCAATAACCGATGTTCAAATTCGTATATTCATTTAAAGGTGAACATACAGATTGTGTTATTCAGTTATTGGCTATTACAATATATCACAAATTTAATATTTTACACCTGCTTTTTTGTCAAATATTCCTGTAATTCTTTGCAGTATGCATAATGTATTTTGGAATATAAATATCAAGATTAATAATTTAACATACTCAAATATAAATTGTGATAAAATGATGGTTCTGTATTTTGAAGGAGATATTATGAGTGTTTATCGCGTTTGCATATTGGTTTTATTCGCAATTTCGCTTTTATCACTTAATTCTTCTATTGCTCAGGAAAATACGGAAAAAATAGAAAAGTATGATTTCTCAGTTTGGTACGAATCTGAAAAAGCATATTACAAAACAGATGACATCGACTGGGATTTGGATTTCAAGTTAAACGACAAAATAGTTATGAATCAGAAAGAGACTAACAGTAGAATTGTGAAGGTCAGTGTATTTTCGGTTCATAGCAAGACGCAGCCAAAGGATGTTCGAATAGATTTTATCAAGGATGAGGGGAAAACACCGTCGCTTAAAGGTTGCTGGGTTAAAGGCAGCTTTTCTTTACTCGGTAAATTCACTGTATCCGAGTATTCGGACAAGTTTCCCGAATTACGTAAAAAGATGTTTGATGATTATTCGATGCGGATAAAAGAACTTCCATCGAAAAAGATGGCAGTTGGCGAAAAATACACAGATTTTGATTTTAAAAATATGCTTAATTTGAAAGATTCAGAAGAAAACGATACCACTATCACTGGAAGCATCAAATTCGATAGCATAATCTCTGTAAATAGTGAAAAAATCGCAGTATTGAAGGCTGATATTAAATTTGAACAAACCGACATTAAATCAAAATATCAAATGAATATAAATCTTAAGGGGGATATTCATTTCAATCTTGACAAGCATTTACCCGTTAGCGTTAAACTTACAGGAATAATTGCAGGTGAAAAAGGTGAAATTACTCTCAAAGGCAAAATGACTGGAACAACAAAATTTGCGACAGACAACGAAATTGAATCAAACAAATCGAAAAAATATTATGAATTTAATAGAAAATTTGCTGCTGACAGCACGCACACACTCAGCGAATCAATGACTTCCGTTCTGAAATACTACTGGAATGGCAAATTTCAGAAGGAGCAGTCAGAGGAGACAACAAATATCAGAAACATTGAAGTTCTTGAAACATGGGATAACGGAAACCCAAAGAAAATTAAGGTTTCTTTAGAGAAAATGGCTAACGAAAATCTTAATGGACATTGGTTCGAAGCGGAATATACTAAACTCGGAACTTTCAAAGCAACGAAATATTCTGCGGATTTCCCCGGTTTTGAAAAACTCAAAGCAATATCATATTCGTTCAATTCGATAGATTTCCTGTCAAACAAACTTGCTGTGGGTGATACAGTTACAACGGATAACGTCCACAAGCTGTTTTATTTCGGACCAGCAATAAACGGTTCTGGAACGCTGAAATTCGACTCGGTCATCAAGACCAAAACACAGGAAATCGCTTTATTCAAAATCACTTTCAATCTCACTGGCAGAATTTCTACGTGGTCAAATGCAACAATGAAAGCTACAGGTGATTATTACTATAGTTTAACGAATCAACAGCCAATTTCATTGAATCTTTCGGGAACGATTTCAGGATCGAGAAAAATCGGTAAAAACGTTCAGAAAGTTGACGGTAAGATTGATATAGCATCAACGATTTCTGTCAACGAAAAGTAATATTGAATTATCTGAAAATACATGTACCAATATTAAAGTGTTGTTTTTATCTACTTATGCAAGTTGTATAATTGCTGAAACTCACTTTTATGCATTTCCATTCACTTTATTTGTTTCAAACTATCCTGATGTATAATCGTTATACTTTTGAACTTATACTGGATAAACTATGCCAATTTACGATTATAAAGCACTTAATGACAAAGGTTTTTCAACTTCAGGGATTATCGATGCGGATACACTGCGCGATGGGCGTGAAAAGCTTAGGAGACAACGACTTTACGTTACAACGATAAAGGAAGTGAAGGAAGATCAACGCCGAAGACAAAAATCGATTTTGCCGAATATCTTTAAGCGCAAAAACACAAACGAACTTTCGTTGGTAACAAGACAAATTGCTACGCTGCTCAACGCCGGAATCCCGTTGGCACAATCATTGCAGGCAATTATAGAACAGGTTCAGAACAAACAACTCAACACAGCATTCCGTGATATTCGCGAGCAAATTATCCAAGGGTTGAGCTTGGCGGACGCACTTGCCAATCATCCTTTCTATTTCTCGTCGCTATTCGTAAATGTCGTTCGCGCAGGTGAAGCATCGGGAACGCTTGATGCAGTTCTTGTAAGGCTTGCAGATTTTACTCAGTCGCAGGTTCGACTCCGCGGGAAGATTGTAGCAGCACTGACTTATCCGATTATTATGGTTTTCATCGGTACCGGTGTTGTAATTTTTTTAATGATTGCCGTTGTTCCAAAAATAACTGAGCTTCTTAAATCCCAGGAGCAGGCATTACCATTTGTTACCGAAGTTCTTATCAAGATTTCGGGTTTTTTCCAAAGCACCTGGTTTGTAATTCCATTTGTTATTCTTTTTATGATAATTGCGTTTAAGAGTTGGGTTTCGACCAAGGCTGGCAGACGAATGTGGGATAAAATGCTGTTCCGAATGCCGATTTTCGGAGATCTGTTTCGAAAAGTAGCGGTCTCTCGTTTTACTTCGACTTTTTCGACACTTCTGAAATCAGGCATTCCCGCGCTTGATGCTCTGAAAATTGTCAGCACAGTCGTAAACAACAAAGTTCTTGAGGAAACCTTGAACGATGTTCACGATAAAATCCTTGAAGGTTCTGATATTTCGACACCGCTGAAGAAATCAGGCGTTTTCCCGCCAGTTGTCGGTTATATGATGGCTATTGGTGAGCAATCGGGTCAGCTTGAGGAGCTTCTCGACAAAATCTCGGAAGCATACGACGAGGAGATAGATCTTGCAACGCAGAAGCTGACCGCGATGCTTGAGCCGATTCTCGTTGTTGCCATGGCAGGTGGCGTTGCGTTTGTGGTTATCTCAATATTACTGCCGTTGCTGCAGCTTTCCCGCGGCATGACCAGCTAAATGTGTAAATTAACTACTCCATACCGGGTAAACTTCTACCATTATTATTTTTAATAATTGAAGCTTTCTTCAGTGTATCGGTTGTATCAGGGATATCAGGATTTTTATCTGAAAAGAACTCACTGACTGTGTAAACTTGTATTTTTGGATATGTTTTTTTAGCTTTCGGCATCTGAAATCTACCTGCTGATGATGCTTCTCCTAATGCAGCTTTTGTCGGCTTATGAAGTGCAAGAAGAATACCCATCGCAGCATTTTCACGTTCAACGACTCCTTTCAAATCGCGTACATCCGATGGTAAATATTTCCCACCTTTCACAGAAATTATTACGGTATGTGAATTTCGTTCTACGTCATGGAAAAATAAAAAACCGTCGATTCCAGTGTCACCGCCGCCGCTTGATTTATAAGGTTGTCCGCCGATTTTTGTTACAAACCATTTCTCGAAAAGAAATTTTCCAAGTCGAGTCGATGCAAGCTGTTTTGCGCTGGGTAAATCCTTTGGAATCCCCTCAACTTCGTACTTAACTCTGGGGAAATGCTCGTTTATCCTTCTTTCAATTAAATTGATTGCAAAAATTGTTATGTCGATACCAATCCACTTGCGTTTAAGTTTTTCTGCTGCTGCAATCGTTGTGCCACAACCGCCGAACGGGTCAAGTACAACATCACCTTTCTTAGAAGATGCTGAGATAATTCGTTCGAGTAACGCTAACGGCTTCTGCGTGTCATATCCTAAATATTCTTTCGACGTTGCCCTTCTTTGAAATGAATCTATATCACTCCACACATCCGAATACATTCTACCGGGTGTTTCATCTAAATATTGCTTGGTTTTTGAAGTCCTATCATCTCTAAATCTTCTTCCTTTTTCATCTTCTTTCTTGAATCTTTTAATATACTCTTCTTTATGTGGTAAGTAATGTTTTTCAAAATAGTATTTTGAAGATTTTGTATAAAATAAAATTACGTCATGACCACGAATCCAATTATTTGCTTGGCTTTTAAATCCTGAAACATCGCTAGTATTCCAAACTATTTCTCTTCGACAAAGTTTAACGCCGAAGATTTGGTCCATCACGATTTTCAAATAATGGCTTGCCGTTGGGTCACAATGCAGGTAAATACTCCCTGTTGGTTTTAGTACTCGATGTAATTCGTACAAACGCACTGACATCATAACAAGATATGCCATCATGTCTGAAGTTCCAAGAAATTTCTTGAATGAATCGAGCATCCTGAATAACTCTGCAGGAAAAGGAGGTTTTGACATTTGAAAGAGGATTTCTTCGCTTTCATCACCCCAGCACCATGTATCTCCAAATGCTTCAATTTGTGAAGGTGGATATTTACCGCTTTTATTCTTAAATATCATATTGTATGCGCGGTTGCTGTTAAATGGCGGGTCAAGATAAATTAAATCCACTGATTCATCTTTTACATATTCGCGAATTATTTCGAGATTATCGCCATAATATAGAGTACTCATTTGGTTCTACTGTTTTATATTGGAAAAATATCATTCATTCGACTATATATTGTATCAATCCACCGCAAAATACAACATGCTTAATTATTTCAGTAGATTTTTCTGCTTCAGATCCATAAAAACCGCGTCTGCAAGCGAATTCATCATTGTTTGCATCGATAAATCTTCTCCCTGCGTTTGAGTTGATGCTGTCCAAGCGTTTTTACCCGAAGCAACATCAATAAGGTCAACTGTAAATTTCAGATATTCGGTTGTGCTTGTGCTAATAGTATGGCTTGAAGCATGAATATTTGTTTCTGTGTCCTTTGATTTGTATGTAACTTTAATAACAGCATCAATATTCATATCCTTAAATGTCTGCATCATCTCAGCATCGGTTTTTTTCTCGGTTGGTTTGAAAATCATGTGTCCTTTTTTCAGCATTACACCAAGTTTACGGAAAATCTCCTCAAAACTGTTCTCGCCGATAACCATCTGTTTCATATCATCAGTTTTGACTACAACAATCAGGTTACTGTACGATGCCGTGCTGAAATCCGGGTCTTTGTACGAAGTTATCTCGGTGTATGCACAACCTGTTGTGAAAATCACCGCTAAAACTGATACGAGTAGTAAATTCCTCATTTCCTCTCCTTAATAAACAATTTCTCACTTGAATATTTCTGGTATTTAGTCATTTGATGATTTAGGTTCAAAAAAATCTTAATCTGTAAATTTTTTAAAAGCCACTTCATTTCGGTGATGATACTCGCTGGCAGATGCCGGCGCATAATCTGGGTCTATTTCTTCATTTTTTTTAAGAGCAACCCATTGTTCTGGTGTGAAATAATAAATATATAAAACGTAACCACCTCTTTCTTCATCGACAATTGCGAAATTTTGTGACGTAAATCCCATCACTTCCTTTGGTAATTCGCCCATTTCAACAACTTTCCATTGTTTTGCTTCAATATTAAATGAAAGTCTTATAATCCAACTAAACTCTTGTCCAATTTCACCTTTCGGTGTGCATTTCCACATCCCGTAACCAACATTTTGGTTCAGTCCACAACGTTTATTGTAATAACTGAGTTTCTCAGGAAAGTTAATTTCTACATTAAAATATCCAAGGGCTTTCTTTAAATCATTCATGTTGAAGTATTTTTTAATTTGCTCAGTTGTTTTCTGTGCATTTTTCGCAACAGTTTCCCAATCAATCAAATTTTGGAATTCAATGTCATTTTCGGTCTGTATTGCGCTCATGAATTTATCAACAACTGTTTTAACTGATTCTCTATTCATGTAATCTTCAACATTAAATGGTTCCGTCTTTTCTTTTTTTACTTCATCCTTTTTTGTTTCGTTTTTCTCATCCGGCTTTGTTGTTTCGTCCGATTTGTCAGGTTCGGTTGTTTCGTTAGTTTTGTCAGGTACAACAGTTTCATCCATTTTATCGGGTTCAGGAGTAACTTCCGTTTTGTCGGGTTCAGGAGT
>CAYZQB010000005.1:0-31421 GCA_964480395.1 uncultured Planctomycetia bacterium | reverse complement strand
TTTTTCATAACATTCTCCCTACTTTATTGACCTGAATCCAATATCTTTGCGGTAATATTTGTTCTCAAAATGAATTTTTTCGCAGGCAGCATACGCTTTTGTCTGTGCATCCTTGAGCGTGTTGCCAAGTGCGGTTACACCAAGCACACGTCCGCCATTGGTGAGAATCTCCCCATCTTTTTCAATCGTCCCCGCATGAAAAACCTTCACGTCTGGGTCATCCTCAGCATCTTCAATGCCTGTAATCTCAAAGCCCTTCTCATAATCACCTGGATAACCCGCAGAAGACATCACAACGCAAACCGATGAGCGCGGGTCAAACTCGATAACAGGTTCGGGAAGTTTATTCAGCTTTCGTTCGGCGGTTGCTGCGAGAAGTGGTAATATATCCGATTTTAGACGCATAAGCAAAGGTTGTGTTTCAGGATCTCCCAAACGCACGTTAAATTCAAGGACTTTTGGACCGGAATTGGTTAAAACTAACCCAGCATACAGTATTCCACGATAATCAAGTTCCTGATGTCTCATGGCGTGAATGACAGGCACGAGAATGTCTTCCTGAATCTGATAAAGCAATTTACCCTTGATGCTGGGAACTGGCGAATACGCGCCCATGCCACCTGTGTTCGGACCCAAATCTCCAGCATAAATCGGTTTGTGGTCTTGTGCAGGATCGAATAAAACGCTGGTTTCGCCGTCAGTCAGCACTAAAATGCTAATTTCATCACCTGCAAGATAATCCTCGATAATAATCTGACTACCTGAGTTGCCGAATGTTTTATCAACCATCACACTTTTTATAAATGATTTTCCCTGCTCAATTTCTCTGACGACGCTCACACCTTTTCCCGCTGCAAGTCCGTCGACCTTGATAACAGTTGGCAATGACGCACTATCAAGGTATTTTACTGCTGTTGAATAATCTGTAAATGAACGGTATGATGCAGTTGGGACACCATGATGATGCATGATTTCCTTGGCAAATTTCTTTGAACCCTCAAGTCTTGCTGCTGCTTTACTCGGACCAACAACGTCAATCTGGAATTTTCTCAACTCGTCCGCAATCCCATAAGCCAAGGGTGCTTCAGGTCCAACAACAACAAGGTCAATGTATTCCTTCTGAGCAAACCGAACAAGTTCCCGAATGTTATCTGCTTTTATGTCAATATTTACCGCTTTCTTCTCACGTGCTGTTCCCGCGTTGCCAGGTGCAACGTAACATATGAGGCATTCAGGCGATTGTGTGATTTTGTAAACCAGTGCGTGTTCGCGACCACCTGCGCCGATTACAAGAACTCTCATAAGACCTCCAGAACAGAAATTGAGAAAGAAATCGAGTAAACTTTACAATCTTCTTGCAGTTTTGCTATGCTAAAAAATTTGATTAATCTTAGATATCATTTTATAATAATACGTTGATTTTTTTTACCATTGAACCCACAAAATATTTCGGAAAATCATCTGCAATTTCTTTCAAATAATGACTATTTTACTGCTGGTTTCTGTGATTTTAAGGTTCATAATCTTAGTACATTAGCGAGAACACAAAATGAAGTATTTACTTGCATTTGCTTTGATTTTAGGTGGATTTTTAACATTCAGCTGCGCAATCCAGATAAATGACATTGAATTTGCATATTTTTCGAAACCTCAAACCGATCGTCCAGGAATTCAGGATGTATTCTTCAATGATTCACACAGTGCATACAAGAAATTTCGACTAGATCCTGAGGCAGTACCCAAGGAAGACGAAAAGATATTATTTAATAACGAGAAATTACCGAATAATCATCATCCTGTTGACGACGAATGGATGCATGCATTGGTTAAATCGCTTGATGTACAGGATTTCTTCGATTATGGTCGTTCTGTGCCATCATTTAAGCAAGCAATTGATGTTTTTAAATCCAAAGAGTATATCCGGCAGTGCATAATTCTTATCGTTGACGGCAATGTTACAATCACGCTACCACCAGTCTCGCCGGGAACTAACAGATCCAAATCCGTTATTGACAAATTCTACAAGATGATGAAAAAATTCCAAGATTACACTAAAGTTTACATTGGTATTGCGCAGCAATTCCGACGTTCCGACGTTAAAAAAACTGATTCAGGATTTGATATTTTTAAGGCGGAACTTGAACGTTCGCATAAACTCAGCGAAAAAGAGAAGGATGATATCGAAGAAAACAGAGATAAACGAGAGGGAATTCACGGCGACTAAGCGTAAATTCAAGCTTTCATCATGCATCTTCATCTTAAAATGTAAAAAGCAGTGACAAAAATCCTTATAAATGGTATAAAAGTATCTGAAAATGGATTTAACTCAGGCAGATTATGAATGATGAAAAAGCTATTATTGCGCTTGGTGATGTTGCGAATACATTAATTAAGAAAATTTTAGTTCAATATAATTTTGAGATCATTGAGATTAATACAAGAAGTAAATTGATCTCAACTGCACAAAAAGAAAAACCGCAGATAATCATATTGAATATATCCTCAGAAGACGGTATCGGCGGTGCTGCTGTGGGTGAAGCAATAATGAAAACCTCACCTGATACGAGGATAATTTTCGTCGGAAAAGATGACAAGAAAACCATTGTAGATGCGCTTTATTCCGGTGATGCATTTATTTATTCTCCGATAAATCCCGAAATTGCTGAGATTGTCATTAAAACAAATATTGTAAAATCACAGGTCAAGAAAACTGGTCGAAAGAAATATAAGGATAATACCACTCGAAAAGCACATGAAACTAAGGCGATGCACAATTTCGTGCTTCAGCTTAGCAATGCTAGACGAATGATCGAGTATGCACAAATCATCAAGCAGTATCTCCATGAAATGCTAGATTTCAAGGTGTTCGTATTCTCGATTATCGAAAATATGCCTGATCTTTTCCGTTCACGAGTTTTTCTAAACGATGACATAAACACTGAGACTTTCACAAACATTACCAATAATATTAAAGCGCATGTAAACCGTGTACCGGAACATATGTATAATTTGGAATTCGTAACACATGGCGAGACCAGTGAGATTGCGAAAACCTGGGATGCGTATCATTTTCATTGCTGGGAACTTCGAGTTCAAAACAATTTCGGCTACATTTTTATTTTCAACGACAAACCATTAAAAGTTTCAGAACCAATTAACAAACTGACAAATTCAATGTTTACGCAGGCGTCAACTTTTATCAGCTATCTGCGCGAGCTAGAAACAGAACGGATTGAGCTTCTGAATACGATAACGAACATTATGCCCGAAGGTGTTTTGTGGATTGACGACAGAAAAACCGAAGTCTTCGTTAACAATCGTGCTAAGGAGATATTTTCAAAAAATATCATGAAGTCAATCAGCTCGACGCTGCATCGCGATAAACTATACGATATCTTTCGCAGGCTTGATATTTTTGACAGTTTCTTCGGACTGAACGCAAGCAAGAAAAAAAATATATCAAAAACGCTTACAATTAACGGATTTCTACTCGAATTTAACGTGTACAGAATCACACAGGGAGATAACCAAGATTATACAGGAACACTGTTTGTTATTCGCGATAAAACCGAGGAAAGGGATGAAGCACAAGAGAATTTTGAGCTTCTAGACGTGATTATCAACGAAATCAAGGAGCCGGTGAAATCTATTGACGCTCTTTCCGAGTTGGTCTATGACAATCTGAAATCGCAGACAATATCACGTGAATATCTTAGAAATATCGATGTGATAAACGATGCCGTCAATAAAATTTCCGAGATTGTCAATTATTTCGTTAATAAAAATAAGTTGAAGTACGAGATTCTGCGGAAAAAGCCCGTTACAGTCGAAAATATGTTCGATGCAGTGTTTGATTTATTCAGAAACCAAGCAGCAAAAAGGAAAATAACTCTCAAAAAAGAGATTCTGCCAGGCGGAATGAATATTTTGGCTGATGCAGAGCAGATTCAGCTTGTCCTCAAGAATCTAGTGATGAATTCAATGAATTATACTCAAGATTCTGGCATTATCATACTTCGCAGCGAACCTTCAGATTATGCTGAGATTACAAAGAAAAAGCGGATGACTAACAGAAAAAAATTCGATAATTTCACGAAATTACCTCGATATTTTGTCGAAATTAGCTGTATAGATAACGGCATTGGCATCCCCGAAGACCATCATCTCAAGGTTTTCGAACGTTTTGCACAAGCGGAAACTCCTGCGATTACTGGCAAGAAAGGTATCGGTCTTGGACTCACACTTGCACAGAATATCATAGAATTTCATGGTGGAAACATATGGATTGACCATGAATACAAGGATGGAGCGAAAGTCGTCTTTAACATTGCTGTTGGGTTCGCTTTTCCTAAAGACCTGACATAAAGTATCGCAATAATTCCATCTTCAGCAATCGTAAGCAAATAATACAAATTCTTTGCGTATTTTTCTTTAATCTACGTATTAATCATTGGTTTGTATGTTGTAATTGTACAAGAACTTGGGAATTGTAACTTTCAACTGCATAGAATATTTAATACAATTCGTTGTAAGAATATTAAAAAGAGAGTGTCAACTATATGAACAACGAAAAAGAGCTGATAGATTTACTAAAAAAAGACCTAGTTACATCCTTTCCATTGTTAATTGAAAGGTTCGAGAAATCCCTGATGAGTTATTCCTACAGATTAACCGGTGATCTGCAAGGTGCTCAGGATATTGTTCAGGTTGTTTTTTTTAAGTTCTATCAAAAATTCTGGAATATGCAGCCAATTGAGCATTTATCAGCATTGCTTTACAAAATGACCGGGAATTTATCGAAGAATTATATTAGAGATAAATCAAGAAAAAAGGAGATATCCTTGAATTTAGAATCATCTTCTACGTCAGGTTTTTCAATACCCGTTATATCGGATGGCGAAAACAGCTCAACAATGGAGCTCGAAACATTAATTCGTAAAGCGATTGATAGATTACCGAGTAAGCAGAAGACCGCACTCATACTTAAGGTTTACGAAAGTAAGTCATATGATGAAATAGCGGAAATTCTCGATACTTCAAAAAATAACGTTATGGTTCTTATTCACAGAGCCCATAACACATTAATCGCGGATAAGAAATTACAAAAATACCTGGATTTCAATAAATAAAGGGGCAGAAATGAGCCAAAATTGCACGCAGATAAGATTATATATCACTGCTCTATTACACAATGAACTTGATGATGCTGACAGTGCAAAAACTCAGCAGCACATTGAAAAATGCAACGATTGCAAAAAATATTTCCAGCAGATTCAAAAACTAGAGCAATTGCTGAAAAGTGCAATCCCCAATGTTGATATGCCATCAGTAAAAAATGTTGTAATGAAGAAAATCGGAGAAACCGAGAAGAATATTGCTATTAGGGAGAATATGATGACTGTTAGATTCGATTGTGTTAAATGCAAACGGCACTTTGAAGCAGAAACAAAACATATCGGTAAAAAGATGAAATGCCCGAAATGTGGTATGATTAATGTTGTTCCTGCAAATCCGACGATTGCTCCTAAACAGGTTCGTCCACCAAGTAAAATTGCCGATGCTGAAAACAGCGGCTCCGACAAAAGCGAAACTGGAAGAATGCCAGCGATTTCGAAAAATGTCGCGAAATCAAGCAGCTCTGCAACACCGCTTGTTGGTGAAATTCCCACCGTAAAAGAAGTGCGTAGAATTGCATCTGAAATTCAAGCCTCAAGAAAACAAGTAAGCAATTTACACAAGCCGAAACTCCGAAGAAGACAATCAGAGATGCAACCCGCCCGCAGACCAAGACGGCAAGCAGAATATCGCAAAAATGCGCTGGATCAGTTTGTCGCACATAATAACAGCTCTCAGAAGAAAAAATATGTTATCATCGGTTCTTCAGCACTCGGTTTTTTCTTGATTCTGATCCTTGTGTTTATTGCTTTTGGTGGAAGCGGAAATAATGATAGTAATATAATTGATGATAAAAAAACAACTGCGAAAATTGAGGAAGTAGATCCTTTTGCTGAAAAACCGCATCATCCTGAAGTCATCTTCGATGAACCTGAAAAAAAGCCAGATATAAAAGAAGAGAAAACTGAACCTAAAAGTGATCCTCTTGAGATTACCTCCTCAAAGCTTCCAAAAAGTGAATTTGCAATCTACCAAGATATTTCATTTGGGATTGATGTTAAAGGCGGCATGAAACCTTTTATTTGGAACATCTCAGGAGGTGCACTTCCTGACGGTTTAAAGTTCGAAAACGGTGTTATCAAGGGAATCATCCGTGAAGCAGGCGAATTCCACTTCACAATTATTTTGATTGACGCTAACAAAAGCGTAATAACTCAAGATTATTTGTTGACCGTTTACACTGAATTTCAGCTTGGTTCTGAAATCCCGAAAAAAATGGTTCTGAATGAAGAATATTCGTTCAAGATTTCAACTTCTGGGGGAAAAGAACCATATTCAGCATCCGAATTGGGTAACAGTCTTCCCGATGGTGTTAAATTCTATAATGAAACATTGGAAATAAAGGGTACACCAACCGAATTAGGATTATTTCAGCTTGATTTATCGTTGACCGATGCAATTGGGCAAGAGCAGAGATGGAGTCACGAATGGTTTATCGAAGACCCTGAACCGTTAATCGAAAAACCAAAGGATGACAAAGACGACAAAGAACTTGAGAAACCGGACGACAAGATTGATAATCCTGAAAAAGACCCAGAACCTGAAAAACCCGAACTTTCGCAAACGCAGATTCGTCTGCTTTTAATGCAGTACCGCAACCAAGCAACTCAGCTTTTACATGCAAAGAAATATCAAGAAGCAATTGATGTTTATGCCAAGATTCTTGAGCTTGATGACCAGGATTCAAACGCATATTACAATTCTGCATGTGCATTTTCATTGCTGAAAAACAAGGATAAAGCGATTGAATATCTTGAGATGGCGATTCGAGCTGGTTTCAGAGACCTTAATCATATTCTCGAAGACAAAGATTTCGATTATATTAAACATGATAAAAGATTCAGAAAACTCACAAAAAACCAGGATGTAATCAACCAGCTTTCGATGGATGCTCTAAAAGCACGAGTAGCTAAGGAATTCCCAGCAGACCAGGGTTTCCTTAAAACAATCGATGACGAAAATCGGCTTGTTTATGCTACAAATCTCGGTGAAACAAAAGACGACAGCAGAGAGATTCTTAACATGCTGCGCAGTCGAATCGAAAACTATGCAAAAGCACAGTGGCGTCAGTTATTCAAAAATAAACCAGAATATTATATCACAGTAGCAATACCGAAAAAACAATGGTTTGACCAATACAAACGCCGCAAGGGTTTCCCGGCAATGGTCGGCGGGTGGTACAATCCTGCGGATAAGTTCCTTATCGCTGGTACAATGGGGCACACATTAACACACGAATTCACACATGCAATGCACTTTGCAGACATGGAAGGACGAAAAGGACAGAAAAATATGCATATCTGGTTCACAGAAGGACTGGCTACATGCTTCGAAGACTGCAAACTGCCTGAACGTTCTACACAGAAACCTGAACCCATTTACAATAATCGTGTAAAAACAATGATTATGATTCTTGAGAATCAGACTTATAGAAGCCGGTTGTATTGGGACTGGAGAAAATTCTTCTCACAGAACCGCGGAGTTTTCATGCATCCCAGTCGAGTTGGAGTTTCATATTCAATGTCAAGATGCATCGCATTGTGGTTGTACAGAACAAAGCGACTGAAAAAATATTATGAATTATACATGGATACCTGCGACAATGGCACTCCTGACGGCATAAACGGCATCACTGCAATGGAGCAATTATTTAAGATGAAGCTTGAAGACATCGAAGCCGAATGGCTAAATTGGATGAAAGACCAGAAGATTGAAGCACCCAAAGCATATATCGGCATTCATGTTTCAAATCAACCGTCGAATATGGGGATGGGAGTTGTAATCAGCTCAATAGAAAAGGGTTCCAGTGCTGAGGATGCTGGCATGCAGGCTGGCGACATTATCGTTACTTTCAATCGAATGGCAATTGATGCAAGCGACCATTTAATGGTTGCGATTACCGAATGTAAAATCGGTCAAAAAGTTGACTGTGTCATTATACGAAACGGCAAACCCATAGAATTACAGGTAAAACTCAAGCGACGACCAAAGTAATAGTGATTCTTGGGTAATCGAATAGAAGTAATGTCCATGTCATTCTGAACGGAGTGAAGCGGAGCAAACGAAGTGAAGAATCCAACCTAGCCAACACAAGATATGGATTTATTATATTTCATCAAATCCAACTGAATAACATTGAATAAGGTTCAGAATTTATCATACACAATAAATCACAACAAATTCCACGTTTTCAGCCCAGCTAGCCTGGATTCTCACGCTTCACTCCCTTTGGTCGCTTCGCTCAGAATGACAAGAATAATTGGTAGGACAGGCTTCCTAGCCTGTCAATGCTAATGCTGAAGTAGTCAGGCAAGATGCCTGACCTACCGTTTATTATTTATAATAAATGTTACATTGTACTAGGAGAAGACACCAGCGATTTTCGCTCCGCAATGCTTGCATTTGCCATCTTTGTCAACATCAATGTTTTTCATTTCAAGCCAATTCCTCTTTATAACGGGCTTTTTACAGCTTGGGCAGAACGTTGTAGAGCCATCGACATCGATAATATTCCCCGTGTAAACATAGTGCAGACCTGCAGTCATCGCGATTTCACGGGCTTTTTGAAGTGTTTCTTCCGGTGTTCGAGGTAAGTCAAGTAATTTGTTATCGGGGTGGAATGCAGAGAAATGAAGGGGTACATCTGCTCCAAGATTTTCGAGAATCCATGCGACTTCACGCTTAATTTCGTCGCTGCTGTCGTTAAGTGTGGGAATCAGCAGCGTTGTTATTTCCAGCATTACATCGGTTTCATCTTTCAGTCGTTTCAGCGTATTCAACACCGGCGCAAGTCTGGCTTTGCTTTGCGTGGCGTAAAATTCATCTGTAAACGCCTTCAAATCAACGTTGACACCGTGAATATGGGCATAAAAATCGTGAAAAGCAGCATCGGAAATGTATCCATTTGACACAGCAACACTGCGAATCTCTTTTGGCAAGGCAGCTTTGCTGATGTCAATTGCATATTCCGCCCAAATCGTCGGCTCATTGTAGGTGTATGCTATTGTTTGGCAGTCGTATTTTCGTGCCAGCTCAACCGCTTGCTCGACAGTCAATTCACGCGACATCCTTGTATTCGCCCTTGCAAATGAAATATCATGATTCTGACAAAACGAGCATTTCAGGTTGCAGCCGGCATTTCCGAGTGAAAAACTCTGCGTACCGGGTAGAAAATGATACAAGGGTTTTTTCTCGATGGGATCGACTGCAACCGCAGTCGGGCGATTATATCCAAGCTGTTTCAACTCACCGTTAACATTCATACGCAGAAAACAAATACCTACTTTGCCATCTTTAATCACACAATTGTGCGGACATAATTCACATTGAACATCTGTGCCCTCAAGCTTGTGCCACCATCTTGCTGTTTGAAATTCCATCTCATTAACCCACCGTAATTACATCCTTAAACTCACAGAATACATTAAAATGACATAAAATTCAATAAAACTAGAAATGGTTAACTAACTGAAATTGAGTTCGGATTAAAGATTCTACGATGCTTTACTGATAAAACTGCTGATGCATTTTATTCGAACAGTTTTCTTTGTAACAAAATTCAGCCCGATTATTTTAACGCTTTTTTCGGATTTTACGAATGAAACTTTGCCAGAAACATCGAGAGACTCGTCAGGAAGTTGAATTAGTGCAGGTATCGTCTGTCCAATATAAATACCCGAATTAGCCGGCACCTCGATAGAAATACCATTTTCCGACAAATCTCTGCCATGAGCGGGAACAGGCATGTTGTCAATTCTCATCAAAACCGGAATCGAGACTTCTGCTCTCTTTTCTATTCTTTTGTTTATACACGTCATATCGATGTAATTTAGCGCACTTGTCAATGTTTCCTGTATCTGCACGGTTGAAAGCGGTCTTTCGATTGACAAAAAAATTATATTTTTTATTCCTTTTTCAATGCCGTCTTTCGAAGTAACCGCGATTATTGGCATTACTGGAATCAGGCTGTTTGCATGCTCCACAATTGAGATTATTTCGACGTCAGCAACAGTTAAATCCGCTACGAGAATATCAAATACACCAGTTTCAATCAGTTTTTTCGCTTTGTTTACCTCAACAGCAATCATAACTTTATGTCCCAAGCCCTTATAATAAGCTTTCAGGAAGTATGCTGACTTTTCCCTTAAATCTGCAATGAGAATATTCGACATATTATTCTCCTTAATCTAATACGCCAAAACTTGGGTAATTACACATGCAAAATTATCGGCTTTTTATTAAAAATCTTAATTCCGATATCAAAGTTAAAATTTTTCCTAACTCAGTCGATTAGTCATACAATCAAACATTACGGATTCCGAAATGTGAAATTGCAGTTTTCACATTAGGAAATTGGAGATAAGATATGAATTTACCAGTACGGAAAACAATGGATTCAGCTAAACCGAAATCTTTAAGAGTTAGTAAACCTGTGCATTTGAGACCCACAAAGGTTTTCCTAGATGAAAATGAAAATGAACATGTAGACAAGTTAAACCAAGCTCTGTTTAGGATTTCAAAGCAAGACAAGGTTAAACCGTCTGATAGATCGCTATTAACCAAGATAAATTCGACAAAAAAGCGAATGAAGGACAAATCGACTGCCAGACTTGATAAAGCTTTAACGACGATAAAAAGTGACACCAAGCCCGAAGTGCTGACATTGGAGAATCCTCTCGAAATAATCAATCAGGATAGTATGCAGACATTTGCACTTGGAAGATACATGGTGTATCAAAAGATTGCTGCTGGCGGCATGGGCACAGTTTATCAGGCGTTTGACCAGGATTTGAACAGAGTTGTCGCGCTAAAAGTGCATCATAAAAACACCGATCCGTCAAAAGATACATTAATGAGTTTTGTCGAGGAAGCACGTATTACAGGTCAGCTTGAGCATCCGAGTATTGTACCTGTTTACGATATCGGATTTACGGATGACAGACGCGTTTATTACACGATGAAGCTAGTTCGAGGACGATCCATCCGAGATGTTATTGAATACCCGCGAAAAGGCAAACGTGGTGGAATCCGTGAAAAGCTTTCGATGTTCAAGCGTATTCTTGAAGCCCTGTCATATGCGCATTCCAAGGGTGTTGTACACCGCGATATAAAGCCAGAGAACATAATGGTGGGCAAATTCGGGGAAGTGCTTGTGATGGATTGGGGGCTTGCGATAATTGTTGATCAAATAAACAAAAAATCGAAAACGCTGAAGGAGAAATCAGATAGGCTTGAAAATATCATGAAACTTTTCTCACGAAAAATCGGCGGCATTTCAATTGCGGGAACTCCGGGGTATATGTCACCCGAACAAGCTGACGGTAATCTGATGGATATTGATGCAACAAGTGATGTTTACGCACTCGGTGCGTTGCTTTATAATCTACTCACTGGAATCCTTCCGTTTAGGAAGCAATTTGAGTCAGCAAAAACCGATATTGAAATCTTACAGATTATAAAATCGAACCTGTACACACCGATTTCTGAGCTGAAACTCGAATTTCCCATGCCATCCGAAATTGAATCGATAATTTATAAAGCGATGGCGGACGATAAAAAGCAAAGATATCAGAACGCGAAGGAAATGCTCAACGACATTGAAAGATATGAGGAAGGGCTAATACTCTCAGCGGAGAAATCGACAATTTCAAAGCGTATTGGAAAATTTATCAAGAGACACAAAAAGCAGTTTTTTTTATCGATTCTAATTATTTTGCTTACAACCGCAGCGATTTTTGCACCAATCTACGCATATAAAAAACAGCAGCAGATACAACTCCAGCAAACACGTGAAAAAGTTGAATTACTTAATGAAACCGCGAAAAATATGCTTGAACTCGGTAATCTTGAGCAAGCACGCGAGGAAATCAACAAATCTCTGGCTCTTATGCCAAATAATCTTACAACTATTGTTATATCGAATCGCCTTGAACAGAAGATTTATGAGGAACAGGTCGAAAGCGAACGGAAATTAAAACTTGAACGGAAATTGTACCATTTTGACCTTGCAAATGCATATCTTAAGGAAGCTAAGAACCTTTATGCAGCATATAAGGATAAGATTATCGAGTTGATGAATTCTCAGAAATCGCTTACTGTTGCCAATTACTACAAGCTGCAGCCCTCTTTTATCGAAATACGTCAACTTCTAACCAATGCGAAGACAAAAGCTCAGAAATCGATTGAACATGCGCATATTGCGGGGGAATTCGGCGCAGATGTAGTAAAAAACATTGGTGAAAACTATTTAACTTTATACAAACTCGCAAATGAACTAAAGAATACTACTCAATGCAGCATGTATAGAAACGAATTGTGCGAGCTTTTCAGAAGTATTCCTGAACTGCGGGATCAGCTTATCGAACGCAAACCCGTGAATATCGAAGGTTTGTCAAAAGGGAGCTGGCTTTATTTCACATCCGCATATATACAAACATACAAAGGTACTAATCCGTTTATAAACAACAGTAAAGCCAAAGCAAGCGAGATATGGGATACGGACTTAATACCGTTATCCGAATCCAACCTGCTTAACAAACGCTTTATCAATGAAAGATTCCATGATTTAAGCCAGCCACTTGAATTGTGCGAAGGTTCATACTTGATTATGTTCTATTCGACTGAAGCGAATAAAGTATTCAAATTGCCGTTTTTTGTTTCTTCGAAATCAAACAATATCACGCTTGATGAGACTTCGATATTAAGAAGCTTCTTAAACGATGAATTTGTGTACATTCCCGCTGGTTTATTCTGGCAAGGTGGAGAACCCGAACTCACAGGAGAGTTGATGTCAGCCAAAGTTTTGCTGACCGACTATTTTATTAGCAAACATGAGGTTACATTTGCACAATATACCGAGTTTTTGAATGCACTTGTTCAGTCAATTGGACTTGAGGAAGCATACAAACGGGTGCCTAAAATCGACGAATCTTACGTTATTGAGCCGAACAATGCTGGAATATTCGAACCTTCAGATGAACTGAAAAATTTGCCCGTGTTTGCGGTTTCATTCTATGATGCGCAGAAATATTGCGAATGGCGTTCGAAAAAAGAATGCAAGGAATATCGTCTGCCAACGGAACTCGAATGGGAGAAAGCAGCACGCGGTATCGACAACCGGACATATCCCTGGGGCAACGATTTCTCGTCCGATTACTGCAATATGCTCTACTCGCGCAATGTACCAGAACTCTTCGAGGTTTACAAATACCGCAAATTCTTCAAGAAGGACGTTTCACCATTCGGTGTATACGATTGCGCAGGTTCTGTGGCTGAGTGGACGAGTACAACTCTTGAAGCCAGTACAACTGATTCAATCGACAAGGAAGCTATCATCAAAGGCGGAAGTTGGAGCTGGGAAGAACCGACAACCCGTTGTGCCTACAAATATGCAATCGACACACTCACAAAGAATACAGCTATTGGATTTAGAATCGCTTTCAGCGCGAATAAGCCTAAATAACTCAATCTACGATAGAAGAAATCATTATTCTGGTGTGCCGAAGAGTTGAATCCAGTATTTCCCCGCACTGCCGATGCCGACTTCGGTCAATTGCGGATTCATCATGTTCTCATTGTGCTCCTGAGAAAAAATCCAATTCATCATTATCGTATCCGTACTATCTTCTTCATTAGCGAGTTTCTGAAGATTCTCTGCAATAAGTTTGGGTTTGTAGCCGTAGATTCTACTGCGCTCAGCAGGAGACGAACCATCTTTACCTTCATGTGTTAACTCGTCGTTTTTATTAAGGATATATGCATGATCGCTTGACGCTTTTGTAAGAGATGAAACTGCAAGCAGTCTTGCTAAACCGATAACTTCGCGATAATCGTTGAGTTCGATTAAAACAGCTTTTTCCTTGGTCGAAAGCATTGCAAATTTAGCATTTTGCTCACGAACTTCTAAATTTTTCGTATTAAGTTTTTTATTGATGTATTCACCGAGTTCAGAAGATTTTAAATATGTCTCAAGTTTTAGCATCATCAAGTCAGTGCAGACTTTGTATCTTTCTGAAATCTTGAAATAATCTGCAATTTCCGATAAAATACCGAGAATCTTGAAATGTTCCTCGGCATACTTGTTTTGACTCAGATATTTAGCATTTGTCGGTTCGTAAAATAAACCTTTGATTAATGTTAAGTTTTTCTTGATAGAATCATTGTCCTTTTCATTGTACTTTTTTATAAGCTTGAGCAGCTTGGTTCTTAACGATTTCACATCATGCCCGATAGTTGAAATAATCTTCTTTTTCTGTTTTTCCTCCGCAAGCATACTGATAATCCGTAGATACTGCCAAATTGCGTATTCTTTAACAACCGTTTCACCACCATTTATGAATGGTTTGAATACTTTCTTCAAATTCTTCGGTTTCTCAAGCGTTTTCGCAACCAGTTCTACTATATGAAATCTTAAGTAACCGCTTTGCGCTTCAATGTTGCTACGCTTAATTTTAAACGCCTGATCGAAGAGTTTCTTTGCTTCAGCAAGTTCATTTCGTTGCAGTCTGTCGTTTGCTTCCATGCAAAGGTTTTCCGCTCTGAGTAAACCACCTTGCATCGCACTAGCATCCATTCGAGGATTTTTCGGGTCAATTTTTGTAACCTTCTTTGTAAGTTCTTCAGGAAGAAAAATCGTTTCGCCGAACGCTTCCCATTGATTTTTACCCCTATCTGCACAGGTGATATATACGAATTTGTCAAGAATGACGACTTCTGCAGACACAAGATTTGTCTTAATTACAGAGAATATGATAAGCAATACGGAAATTATAGTTACTTTATTCATGTCACCCTCAAAATTCAACTACCTATCTAAAATAACATATTTTTGTAAAGTTTTCGTCAATGAAATGCGAAATTATTTATCTGGTTCAGATGAGGTTCGAATCTTGCCTTCAGACGAATTTTTTTGCTCATCTTTGAGTTTTTTTATAATTTTTTTGTTAAAAATCGTGTCTCGATTGATACTCGAAGTTATTTCATCAACTCGTTCTGACATTTCGCTTATTTCACCTGTTCTAAAACTGCTGGTTTCATAGGGCTTCGGCTTAGTTAAGTCTTGCTTGATTGTCGAGTACAAGAAACTGACAAGGTCTGTTTTGAACGAGAAAACCGTTTGATAACGCTTTTGTTTAGAAATATGCATTGCTTTTAGAATAATTGCTTCCAATTTCGGATCTATATCTGGTACCAGTTTTGATGGACGCGGAAAATTTCCAGTTCGAATATCGTTAATCAGTTTCCAAACATCACGCTCGATAAATGGTGGTCTTCCAGTAATAATTTCGAAACAAATTGCACCAAGCGCGTAAATATCAACACGTTCGTCGATAAGATCAGCTTTACCCGTTGTTTGCTCGGGAGGCATATACGTCGGTGTGCCAACAACTTGACCGTCATTGGTTTCTGATGCAATAATCTCAGCTTTTGATGATGATACAACGGTTTCCGATTCCTCAATAACGAATTTTCGCGTCGCCTGAACTCTCGCAAGTCCCCAATCCATCAAAACAACCTCGCCGAATGCGCCAATCATAACATTTTCAGGTTTAAGGTCTCTGTGAATCACGCCACGAGCGTGTGCATAGGCAATTGCATCGAAAATCTGCAGAAGTAATTCGAGCTGTTTTTTCAGCGGGTAATTTTCGCGAATCAACTTGCTTCCGCGATGATACTTTGCAATGAGATACGCAAGAGAAATGCCCTCTATGTATTTCATCGTGAAAAAAAGATGACCTTCGGTGGTTACGCCAAATTCGTGAATCGGCACATTGTTTGGATGTTCAAGCTGAGCGAGTATCTGCGATTCTTGAATAAATCTGTGCAGATGTCTGAGTTTCAGATTTTCCTTGGGTTTGATTACTTTCATCGCAACATAACGTCTCAAATCCTGGTCAAATGCCAGATACACAACACCCATGCCACCACGTGCAATCTCCTTAATCAACACATAACGGTCGTTGCTGGCAATTTTGATTTTGCTTCCAATTGACGGGATTGGTGACAGTGAAATTTTGGTGTCAATGTCGAATTTTTTCTTGCTGATAAGCGATTCAGGAAAAATCTTTGCAGCAACCTCGTTTATCATCGGTTCTTGTAGGTCGGTGAGTTGAATGTCCAGCTTATTTTCCTTCAACGATGCAAAAACCGATTTCTTATTTTTAGAGTCTAATTTTTGTCCAGCATCTTTAAGAAGCTTCTTTATAATATTCTTTTCCAGTTTTGGTTTATCAGGCATTACATCGACTTGATCGGATTCTTGCACTGAATCTCGTGTTCTTTTTCCGGGTAAAATCGTCTTGATGAATTCGTTCAGCTTTTTCAGCCCATCACCTCTAGTTTTGACAGGTTTTGGTATCTCCTTTTTTACTTTTTCACCTCTTGGAATCGTGTTGTCGTACACAAGCATTGCATCATCGCTGTCAGTCGCACTTGAGCTGAAACCGTATTGTCTGAACTCTTTATAACTCTTGCTTTTTATTGAATCCTGCATCTGCACGACAAGTGGTACTGTAAGTGAGTCAAAACCGTCAATCGGTTCAAGTTCGTTGACCCTGAATTTCGCTTTTGGTGAACGTACAAGATAAAGCGGACTGCTGCAGTTGGGGCAATTATAATTCCTGTCTGCACGGAAATTCGTAATAATGAAATATTTCGTGCAATCGTTACAAATGCAGATCTCGGATTGATTCTTAATGTAGAAATTCAGAATATCGAGTTCTTTTGACGTTATAAACTTGTGATACATAAGGATTTGTGCAAAATTTTCTTTGGTTGGTAGAATATTTTTCTTCTGCAATCCACAAAGTGCATCTTGTGCTTGTTCAAGCGAGATTATACCGAGTTGAATCGCAACCACAGCGAGCTTGATATTTTGCAGGTCATAATCTTTATTCACCCATTTATTTGTCATATTACACTAATCCCGCAATTACATTGGAATGTATTCAAACACTACCATGATAACATGATACACGTTAGAAAAACCTAATCACAGCAAATTTTGATTTTGATATAATTGTAGAAAAAAATTCGACAAACAGGAAATATCATGAAGTTTTCGTATTTATTGCGGATTGCCATTGGATTAGCTATCTGGATGCTTGGAATTACAGGTATTTTCTGGATTTACTCAAATGATGTGGAGTCAAAGATACCTGCTGTGAAGGATTTTATCGATTATTACAATGCACATTACAATGTTTCCGTGCTTTATGATTATAAAATCACTGCGAACATCGGCGACCCGATATATTTCAACGACCCTCTCGAAGGGCTGATTAAAATAGGTGAAGTCGAACTGCCAGTGAAAAAGCAGATTTATTATTATCATTTTGAAATCGGAGAAGTTGTGCTGATTGAACGAGAAGATTTGAAATACTGGATGCAGAAAATATCACAAACCTCAAAATTTTCGCGAATTAAACTTAAAAAACTCGATTTAGCAGGAGAGAATGCAGAAATCTTCTACGATACAAACGCAAAAACTGCTTATGTTCAGAAAATATCGACAATCAACAAGTACAATATCCGCGAAAAATGGATGGTAACATTCTGGATTAACTCATATAAGCGCAATTATGTGTCAGAAGACCTGAAATTCAAGTACTGCAACTCTCCCAATGACATCGGTGCAGTATTATCGACACTTTTTGATGAGAATACAAAAGCACGCATAATGAAGAAAATCAGCAACTTTCGCGATAAGTATGAAGAAAAATTCGCTGATCTACTCGTGCCGTTTCTCAAAAATAGACTCAGTGATTATTATTCATTGATTGAAGATGACATCAGCACAGCATTCGAAAACCACCAGGACGATTTCCAAGAAATGTTTGAAACGCTTTATGAAGGCAAAATCCAGGAGGAAATGTTGCCGCTTGTCGAAGACAAGACAATCCCACTGTTTCACGAGAAACTCAAACCCGAACTTATGAAACTTGGCTCGGAACTCTGGGAAAGTCTGCCAATGTGGTCATTGGGATGGAAATGGGTTACTGGAAGCAATGAAGATGTAATGAAACGCTTTGATGAATGGCTGGTCAAAGACGGATATCCAATTATCAACAATCACAGGGATGAATTAATTGAATCAGTTGAGAAAATTATCAATGACCTTGTGTATGACGCGGATATCGCAGAGAAATTCCAGGAGATTTTGCAGGATTTCCTTAGCAATCCGAAACTTGCGGATACGTTAATGCAGATGGCAAAAGAAATCATAATCGATAATCCGGAAACCGCTGAGTTTTTCAAGAAATTGTGGGAAAGCGACGAAATGCAGAATAACCTTGAAACCGTTGGAAGCTGGCTTGAGCCACTGCTTGTCTCACTCTCCGACGATATTATGCTGGATCTTTCCAATCCGGGTGAGCAAAAAATCAATCCCAATCTCGTAAAAGTTCTTCGTTCGCAAATACTCTGGAAAGATGATGTTTGGTGGGTGGTAACGTCAACTAAGTCGGGTGAATTCCTACCTGTAAAATCAGGATACATTTTTAAATAAAACACCCGATTTAATGGTGGAACAGCCAGCCCTGCTGGTTTAAGTTTTTCAGTATCCTTTACAAACCCAGCAAATGTGGTTAACAGGTCAAAAGTGTTCGCAAAAAATGGGTGCTTGCACCTCTGCCTGTTAATATTGATGTTGAATGTCAGGCAAGATGTCTAATCCACCGAGAATATTATTAAAGATATTTGTGATTTGCTCGATAATTCCAAAGAAATCAATATTTCTGGAGGAAGCATGAACACGAGTAATAACATCCTGAATACACCAACAGTTGATTCGCCGACACCCGACAAAAAGGACGGCAGCGACGACGTGCTGTATATCGGTATTGACCTTGGAACATCACGCACATCTATCGCAGCAAGCAATGGCGTGCGTGAAACTGTCGCAAGTTATGTCGGTTATGTCAAAGATTTCATGGGCAGAAAGAAATTCGGTGGTCGCGAAACACTTTTTGGCGATGAAGCAATCGCAAATCGCCTTGCCGTCGAACTTCACCGTCCGCTTGCAGAAGGCGTCATAAAAAATGATGAAATAAACCAGCAGGCAGTTGCTGATCTCATTGAGCACGTCATTTCTCTTGCTCAGCCCAGAGCTGGACAAAGAATATTCGCGGTTATCGGTGCTCCATCACAAGCAAGCATTCATAACAAACAGGCAATTATCGATGCCGCAAAGAAATTTGTCGATTCGGTGATGATAACGAGTGAACCCTTTAATGTCGCTTATGGCTTGAATATTTACGATGCCGCTTTAATCGTTGACATCGGCGCGGGAACAACCGACCTTTGTAGAATGCACGGTGCAATGCCAACTGCGGACGATCAGATAACACTTAACTTGGCTGGTGATTACATTGATAAATCACTCGAAAGTGCATTAAATGAAGACTTCCCTCAGGCACAGTTTTCGATATACAAAGTTAAGGAAATCAAGCAGAAATACGGATTCGTGGGTAAAACCGCGGAAAGAATCAAGGTTAGATTCCCCGTGAAAGGTAAACCCGATACATTCGATATAACGGAACATCTTCGTCAGGCATGCAAAACAATTATTTCACCAATTGTCGAATCAATTTATGAGCTTATCGGTTCGTTTGATCCTGACTTCCAACAGCTTTTACGTGAAAATGTCGTTCTCGCTGGTGGTGGTTCACAGATTACAGGACTTGCCAAGGAGTTTGAACTTGCACTTGAGGAACTTGGCGGTGGAAAGGTTATTGCTGTTGAAGAGCCGATTTACGCAGGCACAAACGGTGCTTTGAAACTTGCGCAGGATATGCCCGTGGATTATTGGCTGCAACTGAGCTAAATCGAATTTATATGTAATAAACAAAACCCGTGTTTGCTGATGCGGGTTTTTGTCATGAACCGACAATTGCTTTTCCGAAATCGTAGCCTTTTTCGAATGCTTGCATATTCAGCTCGATTGTTCCCGATGGAACGTTGGATTTCACGCTTTCCCTCAACGAATCTACAGAAGCAATATCTGTAATCGCTGCAAAAAATCCAATCATAATTATATTTAGTACGATTTTATGACCGATTTCCTCGGCAAAACGCGTTGCAGGTATCGCATAAATCTTCTGTGTTCCACGTGTTTTTCCGGGTTCGACAAGCTCTTCCTCAATAATGATTGTGCCGGTTTCAAGCACCTCAGGTTCATATTTTTCATACGCTTGCTGAGACATTGCAATCATTAATTCCGGATTGCTGATGTATGGATAATCAACTCGTTTCTCATCAATTACGAGAGTTGCTGAGCAGGAACCTCCCCGTGCTTCGGGTCCAAAAGACTGATTAAGGGTGGAATACTTGTTTTCGTGGATTGCTGTCGCCTCTCCGATAACCTGTGCCATCTTAATCACGCCCTGACCGCCGAACCCGCATATCCGAATTTCTTTACGACTCATTTTTAATCCTTATGTGGCAAAACATGTGAGAAAGTAGAGTTTGCAATTCAATTGAAGAAATACAAATAAAATCGACGATTTTTGTGATGCAATTTATAATGTGTTTAATTTGCTATGCAATGAAATTTTTATTCTGGAAATTCGATGAATCAGGGAATGAAAACATTTCGACGGCTTTATCTTAGTGTACTTGACAACGATACGCTAAAAGCGAAGTATGCCAATGTGTTGTCGCGTTTTCGCCATGAGCGGGACAAGGCACTCTCTGATTTTGCTGACAATGCTGAGAGTCTGCGTATGCAAGGTTCTGAAATCCGTGATTATTCTGTTGCTCACATGCCTGAACTTGTTGAGGAATTAAGTGCAAATTTCACAGAAAACGGCGGGAAGGTTGTGTTTGCGAAGACAGGAAAAGAAGCAGCTGACCAAATTCACAAAATAATCAAAAATCACAAAGCAAAAACAGTGATAAAGACAAAATCTATGATGACGGAGGAAATTCGGCTTAACTATCTTCTCGAAGCAGATGGAATTACCATTTTTGAGACCGACCTTGGTGAGTTCATCGTTCAACTTGCAGGCGATAAACCCGCACACATTATCGCTCCTGCACTGCATAAGGACAGACACGATGTCAGCAAGTTATTTGTCGAAAAACTTGGTGCAGAACCGACTGATAATATTGAAACTCTGACCCGAATTGCTCGTGAGAACCTGCGTGAAGTATTCAAGAATGCGGATGTTGGCATAACAGGTGCAAATTTTCTGGTTGCTGAGACAGGTTCTGCATGCATTGTTACGAACGAAGGCAATGGGAGAATTTGTACAACGCTTCCCAAGATTCTCATTACAGTTGCTGGTATTGATAAAATCACTGCAAAATTCAGCGATCTGGCAGTGTTGCAGCCCTTGCTTATGCGTTTTGCAACCGGTCAACGCTTTACTTCGTATTTACAAATCCTCAGCAGACCTGCAAAATCAAGTGATGAAGAAGGACCTGATGAGCATTATCTTGTTCTCGTCGATAACGGAAGATTTCGATTAAACCGGGACGAAAAGCTACGTGAAATCCAGAAATGCATACGCTGTGGTGCGTGCATCAGCGTGTGTCCTGTTTACGAGCATATCGGCGGACATAGTTACATGAGTGTTTATCCGGGACCGTTCGGTTCAATCCTCACACCTGCAATCACTTCGGACAATAACTCATCTGAACTTCCCGGATGCTCCTCGCTTTGCATGCGTTGTGATGAAGTATGCCCTGTTAAAATCAAACTATCCGACCTGCTTTTTGAGCATCGCAGACGTGCAAACACTAAAAAATCAGGCATTATGAACATCGGGATGCTTATTTTCTCAATTCTTTTACGGTCAAAATTCCTTTTTACAATTGGGTTCAGAACTCTGCGTTTATTATACAAAATATCTGGAAATCGCTGCAAAATACCATGGCTCAGGTCTACCAGAAAAAACTGGACAGATAAATGCAGCTTGAATAATCCAGAGTAAATGTGCCCTAATTCGATTTTTTTTATAGAATTAAATTCAGCAATATTTTTGTTTCTAATTATTGCAACATCAGCATTTTCTTAATTTAACGTTTTATTGAAAGAGTAATTTATGTATTATGTACTCGAATAGATTAAGGATGTTCTAGAAAGGATTAGAAATGAAAAAAATATTGACTTCTTTGTTGATTGCATCTGTTGTTTTTGTAATCGCAAGCTGTAGCGGAAACGGTAAAATCGACGTTGTTGACGAACAGAAAGCATATGAAACAGCGATGTCAGATACGGGGACATACGAAGACTGCAAATACTTTATAAATAAATTTCATAGCAACAAAAATGTAGGCATCGTAACCAAGAAAGCTGAGGATCTTGCTAAAAAGGAAAACAGTAAATACGAAACTAAAGCTCCTGAAATTTCTGATAATATGCTGAATCAAATTACAATGGGTTTGCTTGAGAAAATTCAGAAGAACAATATTAAATCGGTCATTATATTTCCGTATGATGCAAAACCAAAATTACCCAAAAATTGGGTCGGTCAAAAAATAATCGACCAAAAAGATGTCTTTTTCGATAAAATCGGTAAAGAACTTGACTCAAGATTTATGAAATTTGTAATAAATGAAGCGGACTGCTCAGTTCCTGAACGTGATGAAAAACTGGACAAAGTTATCGAAGAAGTTTCCAAACTTCTGGATGAAAAATTCAACCTTGAGAAAGCCGCTGAGATGATTGGTCAGCTTCAGGTTGCTGATGCATTTATATTCACAGAAATTCACGTTGTCGCTGTTGATGAGAATAATACCGAAAAACCATTGTGGATAGGCACTTGCCACAAAGTAAAATTAACTTACACAATTACCGCAAGACTTGTACCCGTAAGCACTGGCGATGCAATCTGGTTTGAGGATTTTCCTTTTGAACATAACACTTATATTTGGAGACATTAAACCTCACAATACATCTAATGACACAAGAATTATATTCACCAAATATACTGAAAACACTGTACAAAGAGGTGCTTTTATTCAATCAGAATGGTTATTTCACGCGTTCTATAAGTATTGCTGCAACAAGAGAATAAAATGATGAATGAGTACGACGAGTTAAGCGATTTTATTGAGCCTGTAACAGCATCTGAATGTTTCAACAAGGCGGTTGAATTCTTGGAAAGAGGGGAGTTCGACTCAGCATTGAAATATGTAGATGCAGCAATAGAGCAGGGATATTTTGGTGTTGATATTTACTTGATACGAGCACAGATACTTCTTGAGCTTAATAGACCTGAAGATGCTAACATTGACATAGAAACTGCACTTGAGCAGGAACCTAATAACAGCGAATTTATCATCTGGAAATCTCGAACCTTAATGCTGATGAACAAAGTTGATGAAGCAATAAAACTTCTTGATGAACTTATTAATGATGACCCACTCAATTCAGAAGCTCAGCTTACCAAAGCATTGATTTTTTACTCAGAATCACGCTTAGACGAGGCAGAGGAAGCTTTTTTACGGATTTATGACAATGGCTCGGGGCTTCCAGAGCAATCTGCAGTATCTGCTTATTGGCTTGCAAAAATCAAGCAATTGGACTCAAAAAACGATGAAGCGTTCGAGTATTTCGAGATTTCGATTAATCTTGCACCTTTTTATTCCTACGTTTACAGCGATTATGCGGAATTACTGCGACAAGAGAAAAAACTTACTCAATCTGAGGAAATTTTTCAACAGGCACTAGATTTATTCCCTGAGAATGCAGCTCTTGCCAACGATTATGCTAATCTTCTACGAGAGATGAATAAAAACGAAGATTCTATCCATTACTTGAAACATGCAATCAAAAATGATTCGAGTTTGATACCGGCATATTATAATCTTGGGCTTTCTTACCAGAAAATCAACAAACATAAACAAGCATATGAGTGCTTTGAGAAAGTTGTGAATGATAATCCTGACGATACCGAAGCGAAAATACGACTTGCGGATTCGCTTCTGCATCTGAAAAAATATAAACAAGCATACGAACTTGCATATAATGTTGTTGAAAACGAACCTGAGAATGTTGAATTTTTACTCGTTTTCATCGGAGTTTCGAATGCATATCTGGCTGATATTGAAAATACTCAGGATTGGATGAAAATAATTGAAGTTTACATTGCAATGTTCAATACTTCCATTGATGCATTCAAACCGAGACATTCGACATCGCAGAATTCCATTGCTTTGGACAGACTGCTAAAAGTATTTCGACAACTTGAAGTTTATAATGTTGAAAAACATCCAAAATCTCAGATTCTTCAGCTTTATATCAACATAATTCGATTCCATCATGCCCTAATAATTTACGAATATATCGTCGACAAAAGCGACCTAATTAACAATCAATATGAGATGAATGATGAAATTCTCACATATATTAACGCAAATATCGGGATAATACGGAAGATTTCGAGCAGATTTGATAGTGAATCGGATTCCCTGGCATATTTTGGGTATTATTTACAGGCACTTTATCATTGGCGTATCAACGATTCATACATCGACGCCGAATCAAACTTTGTCAAAGCATTGAGCTTGTGCGAGAATAATCTTGCTGCACTTTTTAATGTTAAGGCACAGTTTTATAAGTCCAAGTTCAGCTTTAGAGAAGCAATTCATGAGTATTTCATGATTATCAAGCATGATAGCACTGCAGTTTGGATTTATCTTAAGATTTCAAAGCTTTATGCTGGACTAAGAAATTTTGAAGCTGCAAAATATTATCATGCAAAATATATTCAATCGATTAAGGAATTTTCGATATCAAAACGTGAAAAAGCAAGGAATTTTCTCGATTCTGCAGCACTTTGGGTTGCAATCGGCAATTATGAAATGGCAATTACCGAGCTTGAGAAATGCAATCAATACAAAGATTTTCTGGGTAATCGTAGTCTCAAACGTCTGAAACTACTCGATGCTTTTGTTTCGCTTGAAGTCAATAACCAGAATGTAAACGTTGAGGAGCTTTTATTTTCGACCGATATAAAAGACGTTGATTTCACTAACACCAACTGTCTAAATTCTTTCTTTGCATCAATTCACAACCGATATTTCAGGAATAAACGTAAACCGATTGCGAAAAAAATTTACGCTAAACTTGATGATGAAGTCGATACTGGTTCTTCTGCGCATGAGCAATTAAGCGTGCTTGATTATCTATCATTGATTGAAACGTATTATCAAAATAAGAACAAAAGAAAGCTCAATTCTGTTTTTAATAAGCTTTTATCTGTGCTGAAGACTTTTGATGTTTATGCTTTATCGGATTATTACCGTGAAATGAGTTTAGCAAACTCTGATTCGACTCAAACTGAGCTTTCTCTGAAGCTGCTTGCACCTTTAATGAAAGTCGATATCGAAACCTGGGATTTTGTTAGTGATTTTATCGATTATCCGGAAGGAATTGCATATTTCAGACGTATTGTGATGCTGAAAGTTCTTGCAAAGATTCGCAATTCAATCAACGATAAGAATATTAAACATGCAATCAACGAGCTGTTATTTCTAAATAAGATTTTCCCATCGTATAAATTCGCACGAACACTTCTGATGTTTGAAACATTGTTACATGGGGAAAGCGATGATTATCTGAACCTTGACATGCTTTACAGCCAACAAGAAAAATTGCTGCAAATTCGCAATCTTATATTCGAGGGACAGCTTGAATACGCTGAAGACCTGGTTTTCATAAATGATATTGAATCGCAACAGAGTAATTATGAATTAGCGAGAATTAGCGCACTTATGGGAAATAATGATGATGCGATATCGTATCTCGAAGATTTTCTGAGTAACAGCACGAACAAGGATATTGCTGAATACCTTATAAAAAGTGATTTTGCGTTCGATGTTCTGAAAATCGAAAATTCTAGATTTATCAGATTGTTTTTAACTGAAGATGAGGAAGTCGATGATGTAGAGGATGATTTTGACGATTCTGACATTGACAGCCTTGCTTTTTTATCGGACATTGATCCGGAACCTTTTGAGCAGATTGACCAGGATGTAATCGACGTCATCGCTGATATAAACAAGAATATCGAGTCGATTGCCAGCAGTATTAAAACCGAAAATTCCAACGAAAACACAACTTTAACAGATGAAGATGCAAGCAGGGATATAGATGTTAATTCTCTCCCGATTAAAGAAAAAAAACAGACAAAAAAATTGGATTCTTCAAAAGATAAATCATCAGATTCAGATGATAAAACGTATTAGGAATTAAGTCAAAATTTCTTTCAGGCATTAATAATAGACGTTTATTGGAGGATGAAATGAAAAAGCTTTTGTTACTCTCGCTTATTTTAGCCCTTGTGTTTTCGTTCTCGAGTGTTGTTGCACAAGAAAAAACTTCACTTGAAGATCTTATTGCGAAACTGATGGTTGCCACAGACAAAAAAGAACAAACCGCATTAATTGATGAAATTGTCAAGATGAAACGTGCTCCTGAAGACATTGCGAAAATACTTGCAAAAGGCAGGGAATTTACAAAAGAAGCGAAAACCGGCTGGCTTTCATTAGAAAACAAATGTATCGACGGTGTTACACGCCCGTATCATCTCTACATCCCGGAGAAATACACGCCTGAGAAGGAATATATGATGATGTTCGACTTGCACGGTGGGATTTCAAGACCGACAGTGATATCTGAGGATATGCTGGTTCAGCGTCACCAATTCTGGGGTGGATTAGCAACAAAATATGAATTTATACTGGCTATTCCGACCGGACAGAAAGATGCTGAATGGTGGAGTGAAACCGGTGCATACAACGTTCTCGCAATAATCGATTATGTCAAACGCAATTACAATCTGAATGAGAATAAGGTGTTTTGTTCGGGCTTCAGCGACGGTGGCTCGGGCAGTTATTATATGGCAATGGCTCACAACACTCCGTTTGCAGGATTTCTCCCGCTTAATGGACACGTTGCTGTTGCACAGGCTGGTGGCAAGCAGATTCAGCTTCCAAACCTTGGAAATAAGCCGATGTATGTGATAAATACCGGAAAAGACCAGCTTTATCCAGCAGCTCAGCTCAAACCCATCATCGAACTCATGAAAAAAGCAGGTGCTAAACTAGAATATAAGGTGTACGAAGAATATGAACACTCACCGCAATACCTCATCGACAAAAACGAATATGAGTTGATATACAAGTGGATGCAGAGCAAAATCCGCAAGCCAAACCCGAAAAAGCTCATCTGGGAAACTTCCGATAAGAAATATGGTCGACTGCACTGGCTGAATGTCCTGAAAATCAAGGACGTTGGTAATAATGCGAAATTCGAGGATTTTAATTTAAAAATGAAACCGTCGCGAGTAATCGTTGGTGTGCTGATTGAGCAAGAATATTATGGCATCGGCGTAAAAATCAAGGAAGTGCAGGAGAAAACTCTTGCTGAAGAAATGAAACTCAAAGCAGGTGATGTTATCACCGGAATCGATGGTGAAGATGTTGATGGTGTTGATGACCTGCGGATTTTACTGTCGAAGAAAAAGTTTGGAGATGAAATCAAGATTAAAATTAGACGTGACAAAGAAGAGCTTGAGTTTTCAGGTAAATTTCCGGAAGCAAAAGAATTTGAATTATTTAGTCGGAAGGAAATGTTTGGCAGCATCAAAGTGTCGGTAAAAGATAACACAATTGATGTAGAAGTAAAAAACATCGAAAAATTCGAGATATTCATCTCGCATACGCAATTTGATATCACAAAGCCGATTACCGTGCTTGTCAACGGCGAGAAATACAATAACGACATAATTCAACCCGATATTCGATTCATGCTCTCACAGTTCTGCACGGATAACGACCGCAAGATGATTTATTACGGAAAACTCTCAATAACCGTGAAAAAAGCGGTTAAATCTGAAACCAAGCCCAAAGAAGAAGACTTTTAGAATGCAGGCACCCTTTAAAAAATTTCGTGTCCTTTGCATATTGTACTGAATAAGTAGATAATTAGAGAATGCAACGTAATTTCGGATTTTGCAAGTAATAAAAACATTCAAGCAACCTGTAGAGTTGGAAAATTCGATTTTACTTGTAATACCATGCGTTGGGATCTGCAATTTCAATGCTTTCCGCAAGTTGACGTGCAAATTCCTTGGCAGATTGAGTACGTTTATGAGGATCTTTAATCAGTCCATTCATTATAACTTCTACAAGCTTTTTCGGGATTTTCTGAGCAGTTTTCTTATTAATGGGCATAGGCTGAAACTCCGGCAGACTCGAACCAATGATAAACATCCAGTTTTTCGAGTTAATTTTGTCATAAATGTTGGATTTGCCGGTGATAGCCATGTACAAAGTTGCAGCCATCGCATATATATCCGCTGCTGGTCCCACATTCCTGAAATCCTCAATCTGCTCCGGTGCCACAGTCTTGGGTGTTCCGTAAAAATCAATATCCGTACTCAAAGAAAGCTGAAAACTGAGTTTGTCAGCAAGTGAATTCCCTGTGTACTTGAATGCTCTGGCGATGCCGAAATCAGCGATTTTTACGGTTTTTGTGGGATTCTTCCTATCACCAAGCAGAATATTCTCAGGTTTTATATCCCGATGTACAATGCCGTTACTGTTGATGTACCATAGCCCGTGAAGTGCTTCGATGATTATTTGCACCGCTTCTTTGAACTTAACTCCGGTTTTCTGTGATTTAATATATTCCGCAAAATTTCCACCAGAAATATATTCCATGATGAAGAAAATCTGCCAATCACGCTCACCCATCGTGTAAAATTTTGCGATATTCTTAACACCAGAATCAGAAACCTTCGAATTCGACAGAATTTTCATTATGCTTATCTCACGCCTGAAACGACCACCCGGGGTAATCTTCCCAACAGGCAGAAAAAGCTTCATAACGAATTTTTTATTGGGATTTTTTTTGAAATGCGTAAGGTACACAATGCCCATACCGCCTTGCCCTATTGGCTTTTCTATTTCTATTTCTTCGAACTTAGGCGGATTGTTATAAAGTTTATCAGCACAATCTTTATGAATATAAAACAGCTGCAGACTATGTCGCAGATGCTCTTCATTGGTTTTCAATCCTAAGTTTGTTTCATCTTGATTGCATTTTTGAATTATCTTGGTTATTTCATTATGAGCGCATTGCGACAATTCCATCGAAGCACTTTTTCCACAATACATACATTTAATTTCAGTTGCATTAAGTTGGTTTTCCTCGGTTAACATCGGTATATTTGTTCTCCAAGTGGGTTTTTCAGGTTGAAATTTAATAATTGGTGTTTTTTCAAAATCCGATTTTATGGGGGAAATTATCATCTCGCTTAACTCGGATTCCTGAAGCATTGTCAGGTCATCGTACAAAATCTCAATACGAATCTGACTACGTCCAATCTGGATGATGTCTCTGTGTTCAAGTACAAAACCGTTTTCAGGTACGAAAAAGCCGTTTACACGCGTTTTGTTTGTTGAATGATTATAGATTTTGACATGTGTTTGGAAGTTTTTATCAACAAAAACAGCAATTTCTGCATGAATCCTGCTCATGAATTTTCGCTCTTTGCTGAGCCCTTTCAAAAGAGGAAGCTTCCACAGATTGACATTAGTGGTTTTGTGATGCAATGGAACATTGTTCAGGCTTTGAGCGGGGTCACGACCAAGCAGGAAAACACCTTCGTCACCTTCAAATTTGAAGCAAGATTTATCAAAATCAGCAATTTCAGCGCTTGCAATAACCTGCAACTCAACTTCCATCTTAACTCCGGATTGTCAGCGTTTTGCGAAAATCACTTTAACCGTTGAATTTTAAGATAAAATTATAAAAACAATTAATATTTAATCCCCGAAAAGTAAATTTCTTACGTAATTTTACAGATTTCACGTTAATTAAAACTTCAATTTACTTCAGAATTTCAGTTGAATACAATGAATATTATTTCCTAATCTCAATAATAGCAGCTCCTTGCTTGGTTAAAAACCTTCTGATAATAATATTGGGATATTTATGTTTCCAGATTTTCAGAATTTTAGCTTCATCTTTTCTATTAGTATCATCCATTATTATGATTGCATCTTTGGCAAGCTTTTTATAAACAAGCTCCAGCAAGGGATACCTTGCCATTTTATGTGTATGTTTCGGAGGTCCATCGACTATCACCATGTCGATTTCATCCAAGTCATCGATAATATCTGATTTATACCAACTCATTTTGCCAATTGACGTAGAAACTTCAACTAATGGAGAATGCACTACGTCAGCAAAATCCTCTAAATTATGGAGTACAAGCTCTTTGTTTACAGCATTTTGAACCCATTCAAGATGCTCAAGAGATAGTATTTTCCCCGAATTATTACGCTTCAAAATATATGAGCTTACGATAGATGACAAACCACTTCCGCATTCAAGTATTTGTTGCGGTTTACGGATGAGAATTTCTCGGGCAACTATGTTAAGATAGTCCGAACACGCGCTGAATCCGTCTTTTAGCCACAACGGGATCTCGGGATTTAAAACATTTATCAAGCTTATATGTGATTCAAGGGATTTCATATCATTTTGTTGTATATCAGTAATTCTGCGATATTTGTCAAATATGATTAGAAGTAAGATTGCCAACATTAATGCTAATGATAATACAAATGAAGTTTCATCAAACCAATCGAGAAAAGCTAGAGATATACATACAAATAAAAATGCAATAAAAGCAATCTGCACACAGTCTCGTTTTTTTAACTTCATTCTGACTCCGTTAGTAATGTGTGTTTTACTTGAACCAGCAAAATTAGATTCACTTAATTTATGCATTGTATGTATATTAATTTTTAAAAACGTCAAATAATAAGTGAATGCATGTGTAGAATAAATATAAGCTACAAAACTTTGTTATTCGAAATTTCTGACTGTTACACAGTTTATGAAAGCTCACTTGATTTTGACTAATAGATTAATATAATCCTTTTTCACAATTATTTGCATACCAATTGGCAATGATGAAAACTTAAGCCAGCAAGGCTGGGCATGCAAACATGCTTTTCTTTGCTGACACTGTCAGTAGGACTCAACTATTACTAGACCAATTGGCAATGATGAAAACTTAAGCCAGCAAGGCTGGGCATGCAAACATGCTTTTCTTTGCTGACACTGTCAGTAGGACTCAACTATTACTTGACCTATTGACAATGATGAAAACTTAAGCCAGCAAGGCTGGGCATGCAAACATGCTTTTCTTTGCTGACACTGTCAGTAGGACTCAACTATTACTTGACCTATTGACAATGATGAAAACTTAAGCCAGCAAGGCTGG
>CAYZQB010000004.1:10150-40676 GCA_964480395.1 uncultured Planctomycetia bacterium | reverse complement strand
ATAATATGGTGGGCTCTGAGGGACTTGAACCCCCGACCCGCTGATTATGAGTCAGCTGCTCTAACCAACTGAGCTAAGAGCCCACAGATTCAATCAGATTTTGTATTTTACCAGATATTCAACATGCATCAAGTATTTTTTTCAAAATATCAATTCAACAATCGAATATTTTTTGTAAAATAAATACAAAACGTTTGAATCTTTTTAATAACAAATGCAGGTGATTTATGCCAAGAACCATAATCTATTCACTAAACTTACTGATAATCATTGCCTTGTTCGTTTTTTCAATTATCGTGTATCCTGATTTACCAAGCAAAATCCCATCACATATAAATTTTAAAGGTGAAGCGGATAGTTTCGCTAACAAAACGCTGTTATTCTGGATGTTAATACCCATTCTTTCTCTAATTCTTCTTTTAATTATTCGCTGGATTTCAAATCTTATGGATAAAAAACCGGGTTGGATTAATTTACCTAACAAGCAAAAATATTTGGAGCTATCTGAAAATATGCGTGCAAATGTTAATCAATATCTGAAAACATTTATTTTGATATTGATTTTCATGATGAATGTTATTTTATTTGAGGTTCAACTAATGTTATATCAGGCATCCATGAGTGTAGAAAAACAGGCGGATACGCTTAACACCTATCTTCTGATGTTTTTTGCAGTGATTTTTATTATTTATATAATTGTCTACTTATTTAAATTTTCATCGTTGATTAGAATCGCCTGGGAATCGGAAAATAAATCAGTATAACTATTTCCCATTATATTCATATGTTTTCAGAATTGCCTTCAAGAATTTGTCGATTTTATCATATGTCTCTTTGGAGCCGATGAAATACATAAGTTGTGCCTTTTTATCTGTTGTCAAAGTATCATTTTTCTGGAGCAACATCATACATTGAGTGTTGAAATCATCAAAATCAATCCGGCTTGTGAGTGAAAAAGTTTCGCTGACAATCATCGGTTTTTGCTTAATAACATAGAAATCATTTTCAATTAAAAAATAAAAATTGTATGTGTTTAGAATTGTAGTTAATGTTTTTTCAAATCTTTCTTTGGTTGAATTCAAAAGCTTTTTATCAAAGTTTACATCGACGTAAATGTCGGCAACTTCTGCTTCTGCGATGTAGCTAAACGGATGAATTTTATCTATCTCTTTCAATAAATCATGCAGATATGTATCGCAAATCAGCTTAACTATCTTAATATTGTCAGTATCTGAAGGTGTATCTGATTCTGTACCTATCATTTCGTTTTTTTCGGTTTTTGCTGAAAGTAAATCATCTATCATTGGGTTTTGATGCTTTTCGGGTTCTAAAATAAAATCAATATATTTTGTGATTTTATCTGCTATGGAATCCATGTTTATCAAATAAAACTTATTGTTTAATACGCAGATAACATTTTTTGCACCAACAAGCATGTTTTGATTCAAAATTCCATAAGTTGTTTCCATTTTGTCTAAATCTGATGTAGCTATTGACAATTTCTGAGAATATTTTTTCGACAGCATTATCTTGTTAGAATCGACAAAAATTTTCTCAGTCTGATTGTTACCGTGAAAGAAAAACTCGATTTTTACAACTTTCGTTTTGTCAGCAATTTCCTCATTTGCTAATTTTTCTGTATTTGTGGTTTTGGCTGATTGTGCGAACACCAGGACACCTGCCAGAGTGAAAACGATTAGAACAGCAGAGAAGATTATAAACTTTTTCATACCTGCTCCTTATTTTGTTAAACGGAATTTAAATTTATCAAATTATTAAACGCCTCAGCAACAATATTGGCTTTAAGTTTTTTCAAATCCGCATCCGGCGCAACGATAACTTCATGATGTGAAGGTGGGAAAAACGGATGCAAAGGTTTCTGGAAAAGCCCAATTGTTTGCACCCCTGAAAGTATTGCCAGATGATAAGGACCCGTGTCATTGCTCACAAAAAAATCTAGTTTTCGGTCGATTTCTACAATTTCGAGCAGTTCCGGACTCGAATACCAGAAAAATTTCACTTTCCCAGCAAATTCTGCATTTATGTTCTGACGCTTTTTAACAGAATTTAAAAATTCTCCCTGCTGAATCTCGTCATCCAGACTTCCAATTACTATAACCTGAAGCGATTCAAAATTTTCGATTATCTGTTCAACAAAATCCAAATATAAATCATTGCTCCAGCATTTTTGTGATTTTGATGCGCTGATGAATAAACCGAGTTTAAAAACTTCCTCATCGATTTGTTGATATTTGAACCATTTATTCACTTTTTCAGCGAATTCTGCATTTTCCGACACATAGAAGTAATCGGGGATTTTTTCAAGCTGAGTTTCATCGAGGAAACCTGCTTTGACGAGAGTTTGTACATGTGTGTACCAGATTGGCTTGTCTTCAAGACGATTACCGAAATGTTTATCGTAAAAGATCGAGGATGCACGACCTCGACCGATTTTCAAAGGAGCATTTGTTAAAGTTGCCAGCAAACCTGTCTCAGCATATGAGTGGAAATCAACTACTACGTCATATCTTTCAAAATGAATAGATTTTATCGTCTGCATCGCTTCAACAATGCTTAAACCGTGCAATTTTCCAAGCCCCTTTTTGTCAATCGAATAAACATTGCGGACACCTTCAACCGTCTGCACAAGTTTCACGTATGGTTTATGCGTCAGATAATCAATTTCCCAATCAGGATGTGCTTTTAAAAGCATATTCAATGCAGGGAAGGTTAAAGCCACATCACCAAGCGAAGATAATCTGATAATCAGAATTTTCATAAGCAACTCGAATTAATCCTGTTTCAATTTTATGTTGAAGCGCAGAATTGTGAAGTTATAATCCAGATTATTGTTAAGAGGTTGTAATGTTTGCTTATATCGACAATTATGTAACGGTGTTCGTTTTTTTCCTTGTAGGGGTGGTATTTGTAATCGGTGTGCTTTGGTTGTCAAAGTTTATGCGTCTTCGTCCGACTCCGAAGAAAAGTGCGTTAAAACGTGAGATTTATGAATGTGGCGAAGAAACTCAGGGGCTGACATGGATAAAATTCGACCTCAGATTTTACATAGTTGCTCTGTTGTTCCTTATCTTTGATGTCGAAGTAGCGCTTTTGTATCCATGGGCGAGGGTTTACAAGCAGCTTGGCGCATTGGCAGCAGTAGAAGCAATAGTATTCATTTTAATTCTCGCTGTTCCGCTGCTTTACATTTGGTTCAAAGGCGATCTTGAGTGGGTAAAATCTTACAAAGCAGATTCTGATACTCGATTAGATGATTAATTGCATGCACTTGCTCGGATAAAAACTATTAAAATCCAATAAAACCTCTATGGTTTACTATTAAGGAAGTTTGAGTGTCATTGCGAGGAATGAAGCGACGAAGCAATCTCAGGGAAAGCATAGCTAAGTCGCTTTCACACTTTAAACAAACTTAAAATTAAACAGGTTGTTCGTTGCAGAAACATAAAAGTTTCGCTTTCGCTAGCATCAATAATCTGTTGTAGTCATTATCAACAAAGTATATGATAAATTCGATGGAACACAGGGATTGCTTCGCTTCGCTCGCAATGACATTTGGTGATGTTAATATTATAATTAAACAATTATTTCGACTTGATTACCACAGCAACACGGTTTGAATAGAGTTGACTGTTTAAATTACGCCAGCTTTCAAGTTTATCGTCGAATACTGCAAACGGCTGCAAATCCGGTATTTCCAAATATCCCGAATACACCGCCTGCAAATAATAATCACCAGAAATTTCCGAACGCAAAATCTCTGGAATTGCATATTCAAAACGCAGGATTTTACCCGGCTCAATATCCGCAATCAATCTCCTGACCGGGCTCCAATTGAGACTCACCGAATCGTCAGACGGAAATTCGTAGCGAATGCCGATATTATCACGATTTTCATAATATGAGAGTTTGAGAAGCTTATCATAATTGTTCGTAAGCAGAATTCTGATTGTCTGGTTTTCGACAACCTCAGCATTAACGGTAAGCACAGGCCGGGTTACAATAGATTCAAAAGTATCTTCAAGGTTTTTTAACTCGGGATAAAATATCTTCAATTTTTCGGTTTCACCAATAATGCAAAAATGCCCTTCTTCAATCCTTGCAAAATTCCTGTTTTCGTTCTTGCTGAAGACATCAACACGTCCTTTACTCACAAAAACTACGGAAGTTTTCATTTTCTCATCGTATTCAATCGAAAATTTCGTGCCGCGAACCCGGGCTTCGCAATTTGGTGTTTTCACGAAAAAAGGCGCATTCGAGTTTAACGATGCACCTTCCGATTTTATATCCTGTGAGCCGGTATTTCTGCTTGAAATATCAACATAAACATTGCCCTGAATCAGGTCGATATACTGAACCTTGAAACCAGGATCAGTTAAATTTATCAATGATGGTGCATGCACGCGAATCTTAGTATTTTCTTGAAGTGAAAGTGTGTCAAAGTCATCGTTGCATCCGGGAAATTCAAGATTGACCATGCTGTTCTTGCCCGTCTTGATAATCTGTTTGTCCTTGATTTCCTCATCATGCACAATGCGTCTGGGATATGCACCATCCTCATTTTCGATAAGCACAACACCCTTTAACATCGAAGCTTTGCCGATAATTAACGGTGTAACCGGTTTGTCTTCAATATTAAAATTGTCAACAAGTGATATGATGAGGGCAAACAGGATAAAAACTGCAGCAGCAAATTTGATGTAAAAATTGATATTGGCATTAAATCTTGCTTTTTTAGTGATTTTCCGTTTCTCGGTTTTCTCCTGCTGAATCGGTGCAACTTTCCCCCTCAACTTAATCAGAAAATCCTGAGGTGGTTCTTCCTCAGGATATTGTGAGACGAAATCAAGCGTATTTTTTACATTGTTGTATTCATGTGCAAGTTCCGGGTTATTATGTAATTCCGCTTCAATCTTTGCCTTCAATTCAGAATCAATTTCATCTTTTATGTAGTGAACAATATTTGAAAATAATTTTTCATTTTTCATATTGCGTCTCGAAATGATTTAATAAATAATGTCATCTTGTTATATTCCTTATAATACATCTCGGTTCAAAATTTTTTCAGATACAGCTAGAGTATTGATAAATCGAAACATCACCTTGGCAAACGATTAGATTTATTTGAATATTGGAATAATTATAATTGGATTCGCAATTGTCATATACATATATGTGTTTTGTCGTTAACGCTCATTTTAAGGAGTATGTCATGAGAAAGAACTTTCTAATTGTTATGGTTATTGCACTTGGTTTCGTGCTTTATGCATGTTCAAACACTGAAGAAGTAGCACCTGAAGAAGTAGCACCTGCAGAGGTTGAAATGCACAAATGTGCTCAATCTGGTGGAGAAATCCCCGCTGGTGAAGGCATCATGAAGATGAAAGGTGAAGATGAACTTTGGTTCGGCAATGAGGAAATGCTATTTGCGTATCTGAAGGACAACAAAATGACGAGTATGGATGATAAAATCATGCTCAAGGAAGAAGGTGTCAATTATTGCGAAGTCTGCAGTCTGCAGATGCCTGATGGTGAAGGTTTGAAATATATGATGGATGACAAAGAACTTTGGTTTGCTAACGAAATGATGCTGAATATGTATCTTGAGAAGATGAAAATGAAGGTTGATGGTGACAAACTTGTACCTGTGCCTGCAGAACCTGACAAAACTGAACCAGCAGAATAATTTTATCAAATCTGACAAAAGGGAGCGATTTCACTCCCTTTTTTTTTAATATTTGTTGTTTTTGCGTGAGGATAAAATTCTTTCGACGAATTCATAAAATGCTGGGATGACAATTAGTGTAAGTAATGTCGAAACCGCGAGTCCGAAAATCACGGCAATTGCCATGGGTGCTCGCATCTCAATTCCCTGATTAGATGTATCAATGCCGATAAAACTCCCGGATAATTTTGTCAAAAATGGCAGCAAGCCGGCGAGAGGGAACAATCCAAGAATTGTGGTCAGCGATGTTATCAGCACCGGTCTAAGACGAATTTTTGAACCCTGAATAATTGCTTCACGAAGGATTTTACCACTTCTTCTCTCGTAATTGATACGGTCAACAAGCACAATTGCATTGTTTACGACAATTCCAGCAAGCATTATCACGCCAATTAGCACAACAACCGAGATTGTCAGATCAAACACGACAAGCCCGATAATAACACCGAAAAGGGACAGCGGAATCGTAAGCATGATGATGAACGGCTGCAGCAATGATTCAAACTGCGATGCCATAACGATGTAAACAAGGAAAATCGCTAAAACAAATGCAAAAATCAATGAGCTTAGCGAACGTTCCATTTCCTCAGTCTGACCGCTGATTTTAACGCTGACACCTAGAGGAGCATGCACTGTGCTAAGGACATCAGCAACAATTCGCTTCGATTCTGACAACGAAATTCCTTTTTGAGATGTTGCGGAAATAACGACAACACGCTGATTCCCTCGCCGCCTGATTTCCGACGGTCCTTCACGGTGCTGAAATCCTTCCCAGACATCCTTCAATTTCACATTGTCCGCAAGTTGAATCTCACCGATGTTTAGATTTTCTTCACGCAAAACCTCAAGGAACAGGTCAATTCGTTTGTCGCTGTACTTGTACTGAGTCGGAATTGAACCCTGAATTTTCTGTTTTACAATATTTACCGCTTCCTGCGATGTCAATCCACGACGAACGAGTTCATGACGCAAAAACCGAATGACAATTTCTGGATTACCTTTTCGGGTTGTAGATTTCATATCGGTAAAAACAGGTTTATCGTCGATTCGCAAATTTGCCAGTTCATACTGAATCTCTGTCGCAGTTGTATCAAGGTCTTTTAAGTCATTCCCTCTAATTTCGACTTCAAGCGGTGTCTTAAACGAGAATAAAACAGGCGTTCTGAATTCGGGTTTTGGAAGCATATTCACCTGTGCTGTTTCGTTTATCAATCCCTGAATTTCATTCACATCTTCTTTTGTAGAGTCAACATTCATAATTACGACGAGTCGAGCAAGATTCTCCGCCTGTTCGATTTCACCTCTGCCGCGATCCGCGTTTCCAACCGATAAATAATATCTTTCAATTTTATTCGCATTTTCATCAACGTTCATATAATTCTGAACTGCAAGCTCAAAATTCTGCATCTGCATATTCGAATAATCAATGTTGACTCCCTGCCTAAACTCGAAATCCGCGCTGAATTCATCCTGCCCAAGTGTCGGAATCAACTCTTCCTCAATGGATTTAATACCGAGTTCTTCGTTAATTTTAGCAACAGTTTTGCTCAAGCCACCAGGAAGGAAAAAAGCACCCTTCATACCGGTAAATACAAGTGCAACCATCGCAATTATCAGAATCCATATTTTGTGGTTAAGCGACCAGCGAAGTACAAGTGGATAAATTCTCTCGACAACTTGGTATGCAACCTCAAATATTTTTAGCGGTAAATACATCAGATATTTTAGAATTTTGCTTGTAATGTAGAAAATGACACCCGCTATAAAGCCAAAAATTACAACTGGTAAGAGAATTACGTATTTACCAGTAATCTCAAACGCTGAAACAATAATGAGTTCGATGAGCTTGAACGGCAGAAACAGGATGGCAAAAAGAAATGCTATTATTTTTCCGGTTGTAATTGTGCCGGTATCATCGTAATCGAGTTTTGGGAATAATCGCAGCCAACGTGACACAACCGCAAGCTTGAAAACCGAAAGCATGTCTTTGTATTGACCTTTGCCCTTGATTCCTCTTGCTGCCAGCGTCGGAATAACAAACAGGGCAACAAAAAGCGAAATCAGCAGGGAGAACACAACCGTTAATGCTTGATGCTTGAATATCTGTCCCGCCACTCCTTCGACGAAGATAACCGGACCGAACACGGCAATTGTTGTGAGAGTTGATGCGGTGATGGCTGTTGCAACCTCGCTGACACCTCTGGCAGCAGCTTTCAATTTTTTGTCACCTTCTTCACGACATCGGGCAATGGATTCCAAAACCACAATCGCATTATCAACGAGCATTCCGATACCGAGTGCCAGACCTCCCAGCGACATTATATTCAGCGAGATTCCGAAAAGTTTCATAGGTGCAAAGGTTGCGACAACAGAAATCGGTATCGCCAGTGCAATGATAAAAGTTTTTGAAACATCGCGCAGGAATGCGAAAAGTACAAAAATTGCGAGCAATCCACCAAGCATCGCCGAGATTTTTACTTCGTCAATTGCGTCCTCAATGAAAAATGCCTGATCCGAAATCAATTCAATTCGTTTGTCTTTACCAAGTGTTGAGATAATGGATTCCTGTCCGAGAATCACTCTTAATCTGCCTCGAACTTCCTTAGAATTTTGGTCATCTTTTTTGGTCTCGATTTGCTTCTCAGCTTCTAATGTTGCTTTCCTGTTACCTCGAGCAGCACGTGCTTTTTCCCAAGTATCGCCGTAAAGTCGTTCCCAAACCCTTTTACTGACCTCGACCATATTCGCATTTGCCTCTTTCTGAATCGCAATTTCAATCGCGGGCTTCGAAAGAAAACGAGTGTAAACATTGGGATCAAGCTCATCCTCGATGATATCAGCGATTTTGTCGAGAGTTATCCCCTGTTTAATCTCAAGGTTCCGAATATCGTCAACGCTTTTGAATTTGTTGATAATCCGCACGAGATATTCGCGGTTTCCCTCCTCAATCGTACCAGCAGCCTGGTCAGTATTCTGTGCGCTGATAACATCATTCACCTGGCTAAGAGTCAAATTGTAGTTTTTGAGTTTATTTTCATTAATTTGAACGTGTATTCTTGGTGTCAAACCACCTTCAATCTTTACTGCTGCGACACCTTCAATCTTCTCAAGCTCCGGTTTTATCTCAACTTTAGCAAAATCAAGCAGATCAACGAGTGTATTTCGTAAAGCTTTTTTTGAGGACATGGCTTCATCGTTTGTTGAAAGCAGAACCAAACGCATAATCGGCTCTAAAGTCGGGTCATACTTGAGTATCAACGGATTTTCAGCTTCCATTGGCAGTCGAATTCTGCCGAATTTCTGCCGTACTTCCGTTGCCGCCTGCGAAATATTCGTGCCCCATTTAAACTCAAGATAAACCTCGCTACGTTCTGGACGAGAAATTGACGACTTCGCAACAAGGTCTTCAATTGAACCAAGGTTTTCCTCAAGCACGTTCGAAACTTCTTCTTCGACTATCTCCGGTGAAGCAGCGGGATAATCCGTCCGCACAGTAAGTGTCGGGTAATTCAGGGGCGGCATGAGCATGAGTGCAAGTCGATCGTAAGAAATCCAGCCGAAAACGAGCACCCCGATAACTACCATCAAAACCGCTATCGGTCGTTTAATTACAGTCGCCAGAAACCCTCCAGCTTTCTGCAATCTCAATATTTTCCAGAATCCATCGAGAATATGCTCCGAATCGTCTTGAGTTTTACGGTCTTCTTTCTTTTTCAGGTCATATTTCACAAGCTTCTGCTGTTGTTCGGAAGTAAAAAAACTTTTTCGTAGATTTTTTTGGCTGAACATCTTCTTTGCTTGAAACAATTCCAATGCCAGTGTTTTTTGGGTTGAAACGTCAATATTCGACTTTGTTTCAGACGGTTTTTCAAAAGAGACAAATTTATTGAGATAAATTTCATTAGCGAGAAAATTATCAATCTTTTTCGGTATTTTCTTGGATTTGAGTTGTTTTTCGAATTCATCAGCAAGAACTTTCCCTGTTTTTTCCCCAAATATTTTTAACAAAGCATCGGTAACACTCTCGTTGTCTAATCTGAAAAATTCAAGCAATTTTAGAAGCGAAGCCCGACTTGAATCGTTCTGTAAAAACCTTAGAAGTGGAATTCTACGACCGTCTTTTGCATCAATGCCTACAAAGATGCTTATGGATTTGCTTCTTAATCGAAGTGGAATATCAGATGTATAAAATCTGAAACTCTCAATTTCATCATATGTAACTACAACTGGGTCGCTTGATTTACCCCAAATCTTTATTTCCTGCTCAGGAATGACAATCACTTTATCATAACGACAAGTCGCATTTAATATTACTGCCAAGATAATGGATACAATGAAACCTGCGATACCGAGAATTGGCTCAAGTATGAATAATGCAGCAGTTATCACTACAACAAGAACTAAATATAATATTGTTCTGAGAATTGAAAAACGTCCGAAAAGATTTTTTCTGAAAACCAGCACAGGCGAAGTTTGCGTTAACGGGAGTTTTTTGAAACCTGCGCCGCCAGCAATATTATTATCAACAATTATTTTCGGAATCATATCGAGTCAGCTCTAAAAATTTCAATAATCGAAGATTGTACATTGATTATGCAAAAATGAACGTGAAATAAGCCAAATTGTGCTTCAAAAAATAACCCCGATGAGTACACCGGGGTTTCGATTCATTATCATATTTTAGTTAGGTGGAATGCTCATCACGAACAGATATCCTTCGGATGTTGCAAAATAAATGCTTCTGTCATCTTCATTATTGCTGCCCACGATAATCGGGAACTTTGTTACATCGTAACCTTCTTTTTCCATTTCACCTGTTTCAAGTTCAATACGTCGGATGAATTTCTTATCAACCATTTTGCCATCGTCTTCCATCTGAACGTACTGGAGAACATATAGATATTTTTTACCGATAAGAAGTGATTTGAATTTCCTTCTATATTCGAGTTTCAGAATTTCATCATCGGTATATTTTGTAGCTTCTTTTCCGCCAGGCAAGTAAACATCTGCAACAAGAGGAATCTGCCATACCGGCTCATTTGCTTTTCTGCCTTCAGGATTGTCAGCATCGACAAGACGAATCCAGCCCTTACTGCCTTTTACGTCAGCACTATAATAATATTTTATGCAATTCAAATATCTCGGTGTTTGGAAGATAACGTAGTGTTCATTATCAACGCTGTCTTCAACAAAAGGTGTGGAAACGATAGGTTCTTGTGCATGAAAACTCCAGTAAATCTCCCGTGCAGTATTCATACAGAAAAGTTTTGTCGACCATGATGGGATGAAGAAAAGCTTGTCATTGCCAGCATCTTTGACTGCGAAATTAGCATTCATATGTGTAACGTCGAATTCCCATTTCTTCGAACCGTCATCTGAGCTGATGCAGTAAACATTTCCGTTATTATTATAGAAATACAGACGATCATGATCTGCAAACGGAGTCATTGTGATTGTACCAATGCCTATACCAGCAGTGGGCCAATACCATTTCTCAAGTTTATGACGTTCATCATAGCCGAACATTCTGAAATGTTCCGATGCTGAAAGATAAGCACCTGATTCATTTGCTGCAATTGGTGATGCAGGTGTAACACTCAAAACTTTTGTATATCTCATCTGATTCTGGTTGGGTTGTCTGTCTCTGAAGTACCAGGTAATCACGTTTGTATCAGTGAGCCAGACGATATCGTTATCAGTTATTGCCGGTGGTGATGAAGGTCTGCCCTCAAGTTCAACAGTCCATTCAAGCACAAGCTGTGAACCCGTTAGTCTGAGCACATGATGATTGTTGAATAGAACATATAGTTCTCTTTTGCCTTTTATTACTTGATGAAACAGGTCAACAATCCATGCTTTATGATTTCTGACCGTATCCATATCGCTGAAATTATGATTCACTTCGCTGAAATCAAGCGGAATGCTCTTAAGAATTTTCTCGTATTCTTCAAATTCTCTTGGTGTATGGTCTGGTTTTGCATAGGTTTCAGGTTCATAATGATACTTATTTTCTATTAACAAGCTTACTGGTGGTTCACCACAACCAGTAAATACTAGTATCATGCATATAACGAAGAATAACGCTGATATTCCTGCGATTAGCTTCATTTTACTCATTCGCAAACTCCTTCACTTTCAGGGGCAGTCTGATATTTATATAAGTTTCGATATTATATGTACGTTATATCCAACGTCAACTCATAAGACGAATCTATTTCATTTTTTACTAATTCCATTACAGAATAGCTTGTTGATATTAAAAATCACAACATTAACAAACTATTTTTACCATAGGCGATGCCGACGTTCATACCCTCGGATGTAAATGCAAAGCCAACATCTCCCGTGTTTGTGATTGCGATGATACCAATTTCTGTGTTTTCAGGGGGTAAAAGCATTAGGGATTCGTGAATTGCATTGAACAACGTTTCACCTGTTGAAAATTTATATGCTATTGCGCCGCAAAGATTTATATCGAGTATTTGTTCTCCTTTGCCGGTTGCTGAGATTGCGATGTTCGGTGTAGCGAAATTTCCCGCAGGTGTCGGTGTGTCGCTGACTCTTCCTGGGAATTCGAAGCCCTTACCGCCTGTTGAAGTGCCTGCGAAAAGGTTGCCGTTTTTGTCGATTGCAACTGCGCCGACCGTGCCAGTCTTGCCTTCTATTTTTTTCTGCCAAAGTTTGAGCTGCTTTTCAGTAACAAGGTTTGTTCTGCCAATACCGAGTTTTATACGCAGAATATCCGAACCTGTACCATCAACATTCCGGTCTCTTTTTTCCAACAGAAAATCCGCGATAATCGATGGATTCTTGAGTTCCTCAGCATTGTAAACCGCGCTGATTTTCTGCTTACTGCCGTCCATCATCGCTGCGGAGACTCTGACTTTTCCATCCATCTGAAGCTTGGAGCCGATACCCGCATTGAAAAAATCAGGCTGATTCTCCATCTGGATAAGTGCATGCAGAACCGCTTTTCGAGAATTTTCCGCAAGCAGGATTTTATATGATTCCTGTGTAAAATTCGCAAGCAATTGCTGACGCTGCATCCTTTTTTCCCGGGTATAGCCGGAAAGGACTCGACCTGCGCCGGAATGCAGCATAATCAGTGGTTTGTCAATGTTTTCGACCCAAATTTTCAGTTTATCCATGTTGTCTCCGAAATTATTTCCTTGATATGTAAGCGAAAAGAATTGACCAGATAATAATCAGAAATATTGATAACAGCAGTAGGATTATGTTGAGTGAGTACATTTTGCTTTGAGTGGGTTTTACGGTATTCACGAGTTTTTCATTATCTGCTGAATAGCTGAAATATTTTCTAAATGTTTGCTTCAATTTTTTCGCTTTAGCTGAAATCTCGAAAAATTCCTTATAATTCGGGATGTCTAGAGAAATTGGCATGATTGTTCTTCCATTTTCAACGATTTTACCGATAACACTGTTCTCGATTTGAAATTTTGCTTCATAAATTGCTGGTTTTATAGGTTTTATCGGGATTTTTCTATCACCGACTACCAGGAAAAAATCTCGAATTTCATCCTTTGTAATGTCTCTGATTCTCAAGGTTACATAATTATTTTCGAATTCTGTTTGAACCTTGATTTCATACTCGGAACTATCGAATAGCAGACGGAAATGATTTGTTAAATATTGGGCTATTTTTCGTGGAATAATATCCTGCCAGAACAGGTCGAAATCGTTGAAAGGTAACATAATCGCGCTTGTTCGGGTGTTTCCAAGCATCCATGTCGCAATCAACGGTTCATGCTTGCTGCTGACGAGTAATACTCTGGCATCATTGTATTTCTTGATTATCGTGCGGGCATATCCGTTTAATTGCGGATACTCAAGGAAAAGCTTGTTATCTTTGGTGAGAATCGTTGTTTTTTCAATGTCAATTAACTCTCCACCAGCATTAAGTAGTGCTTTCTGGAAAGCCTCGTTAATTTGCCAATTATCCGCTAGATACTCCGCAGTGCCATGTTTACCAAGCTTTGACGTCAATTTCTCGAATAATTCGTTCTTCCCACCTGCAACTATGAACGAAATATGCACGTTATATTTCTTTGCAGAATCGATTAAATCTGTGAATTCTTCAGGTTTTGATGCACCAACCGTTGGCGAACCGTCCGAAAACAGAATAAGAAGTTTCGTTTCTTCCGAACGCTTAGAAAGCTTGCTGATGCCGACTTTCAACGCCTCCTCAAGATTTGTTTTACAGAGAAGATTGCGGGTGCTGCCAAGAATTTCTAGCCTTTCCGCGATTTTAAGTTTGTATTCATCTGAAAGTTTCGCCAGATTCACGGTTTCCCCTGTTTCATCCGTTTTTTCAGCAAAACTTACAAATGCACAAGCGTCCTCGGTCTTGAAATTCGACAAAAACTCAACACCAGCTGAACACACACGCGATATCTTCGGAACAGACCCGATGAAGCCGTTCATGCTCTCGGAGCGGTCAAGCATGAGGACGACAGCCCGTTTTTTGTTTCTGTTTGGGTCGAGATGCACTGGCAGTAATTCTTCGATTGGAGTTTTATAATATCCACCGGGAGCAAAACTCGCTCTACCACCGCTCATCACGAAATTCACACCGCCTTCGACAACCGCATTTTGAATTGCAGAGAATATTTTTGTTCTATTGCTGCCAAATGCATCCGCTTTAACATCTGAGAAAATAATAAGTCGATGAAGCAAGTAATTCTCGTAGTTTGCAGATGCAGCATTTGGATTTTTCAATATAAATTCGTGCTTGGGAAAGTTTTTCGTTAAAAATTCACTAAGAAAATCCTCCTCGCCATTTCTCGTGAAAATCAGTACATTTTTGCCCGAAGTTATAAAACATGTGGCTTCTGCTGTGTTGTCAACCTTAATTTCATCAGCCGATTCAACTGAAATCCTGCATTTTATCTGGCTTACAGCTTCCGGTGCCTGTCCCCATGCGAATAATCGGTATATATTATTCCCATCAAGCGAATAAATCCCTTGTTTATCGGGCTTCAACGGCGTATCACCGAGATACAACTGCGTTTTGGCTGGCAGTCGATTCCCTTCGGAAGTTATAAATTCAGCGTTGAAATTACATAAATCGTCGAAATTTGTGTGAATCTGAGCGTTGAAAATCAAAGTTTCGTCAGTTTGAACAAGTTGAGGACTCCGCATCTCCAAGATTATCGTGTTTTTCGGTTCTATAATCGGGATTGATGCAAGCTTTGTCTTTATGCCGGTTAATGAAATCTGCAGAAGCACATTTTCCAAGTCTTTAAAATCGTCTGTAACACCACCATCTGTCAGCACAAGCAAACCCGCAGAATCAGCATTCTCAACCATCGGCATTATCGAAGCAAGCGCATCTTTTACACTCGATTCATTGATATTCGACCATTTTATTATGTTAAAATGTTCATTCAGCGTGTTAGGCTCAACATTTCTAGCAATAATTCGGTTATTCTCAGCGATGGTCAAAAGTGTTAGAACATCCGATGATTTTAGCGTACCAAATTCGCTTTCGAGTATTTTCCACAAAATGTCGCGATTTCCCTTAACAGCACGTTTCACACTTGGTGAATTGTCAATTACTACGAAAAACTCCCGCTTTTCATCGCTAAATTCAATCCTTATATCAACGAGTGATAATATCAACAAAAAAACAACTGTGATAATTAGATATGAATGCGGGATTCTGCGTGTAATCCTGCGTCTGAACAGGAAATACGGGATAATTGTAAGGAAAAACAGCAATGCCAGCGGATGCGTAATCTGCATATCTCATCACACCTCGTTTTCCACAAGCCACAATTCAAGCAACACTATGTTGTATAACGCTTCGACATCCTGAATGTTCGCTTTTTCATATTCCTTGTACACGTGCTGAAGATGCCGCTTGCTAATTATCTCGTACTCAAGGATTTTCGGTGCTTTGAGCAGGTTTTGCCAGTGTTTTTGAGTGTAGTCAAGGAGCCAGCGTTTCCCTTGATATTCCCGCCATTTCGACCTTGTTAAATCAAGCGGTTTCATCAATGAACTCAGCACACGCCAGAATTTTCGGTCTTTGTAGGCGAAAAGATGGTTCGGGAATGGAACAAAGCCAATATCTAGGTCAAGTGGTGAAACGAATCGACAATTTAGAACCTCTTCGAAAGATTTCAGAACATTTATCTCCGTTGGTTGATATTCTTGCGAAATGTGATTTAGAGTCGATTTATTCGAGAAACCATCAGGTAAAATCCAATCTGCGTGAATTTCATTGTACAAGTTAAGGTTCTCAATGTATTCGCTAAATCGATTCTCAGATAATGTTGTGTTTTCAAGGTTTTCAGCATCAGATGTTTTTAGCAGAAATTTATCAAAAACCTTCAAAAACAATGATTTTACTTGTGAAATTAGTGAATTCGCGTCTTTTCCGAAAATATTGAACCAGTTGTTTACAGTAATGTAAAAGGTTGATGGTTTGAATTTCCTAAGTTTGTTTTGCAGAATAACATCAAAAGATGAGGTGTTAACAATGTTTGTTCGATTTTTAAGATTTAATTTATCAACCAGGATAAAATTCTTGAACGCATTAAGCGATGCCTGTGGGTAGGGATTTATACGAGTAAATCGCTTCAAAGCATCGAAAACAATTGCTCCGGGATTTTTGGATGAATCATCACCAATTGTAACGGTTATTTCCTCGAATTTGCTGTTGGCATTAGTCACGCTGAACAAATTTGCAAGTTTCCCGGTTCTATCTTTGATTTTTTCGGGCATGCTTTCTGGAAAAAGTTGGTATTTGTCGGTGAAAAGCAGAATCCGCCTGCAATTATCGGGTGCTAATTGAGAAAGCAGTAAATCCGAACCCTCACCAGTAAGAAACAACGTTGAATCATCAACCGATTTCAGTCTTTCCCGCGTCTGTATCGCGATTTCACTAACATCATTTATTTCGAGAAAATTAAACATTTCGTGTTCATCGGAAATTTTAAGAGTGAATTCATTGCCGGTTTCAAAAACGCGGATTTCGTTGGGTTTCAACGCCTGCAGACCTTCAAAAAATGTGCTTCCCTGCGAAACACCGTCAAAAAGCAAATACTGCAGCATGCCTGAGTTGCCGATGTGAAGCACATCATCAATTTCCTGAAAAACACCGAAACTGCTGCTGAATACAAATCCTTCTGGGGTCTTATACAACCAAAGCATTGGAGACGATTCATTTCCTCTACTAAGCACAAGCTGATTGTTGATTCTGTCGAAAATCGCATATGCAAAACAACCTGTTAAGTCTTGCAAACCCATAATTCCGTGTTTAGAGTGGATTTCAAAAACTGTTTCACCTATATTTCGCGATATTTCATCTTCATCGTTAATGAAATCTCCAAGAAATGCAACATTGCTGGTTGCGGATTTTGTTTTCGGGTAAAAAACATCCGATGATAGCTGGCTTATCGCTTGGACGCCGCAAATATCAAAGTTACGTTCAAATTTCTTACCTGAACAATGCTTTTTCAATCCTTGATGGAAAAAACGCTTGTATTTACCAGCGGTTTTACCCCAATATCCAGCAAAACCATGCATCATCACCTCTCAAAAACATAACCGGTCTGTTTACCTATTTTTTCGACAACATATCCTGTATATAAATTCTCCCGAAGGTAGATATAATCGATGTTCAACTCGCCATAAACCTGTGGCAAATCAACCAGGCAGAACGCCAGGGTTTCATCAAAACTTTCGATGGGTCTTCTGTCAACGAGGAAATATGCATGATAGATACGGTCGGTGCCATCAATTAGCTCATGGAATTCGATGTTTGTGTACTCAATCGGCTCAACAATCGCCAGAAAGCAGATGCGGCTTGTAAAATCTATTGTCCGCGATTTACCTTCAGGTTTGTCCTGTAAATAAAAATAGAAATCATAATCCGACTGATTGTTTATCAGATAAATGCCAGGTTTGCGGTCGAAATCTGATATCTTGTTTACGCTGCTAAAACTGACAGCACCAGGAATAATCTGACCTGTGATGACATGCTCCTTCAGAAGCTTTGTGCGAACTGAACTCCTATCGATGCTGGTACAGCTTACCAATAGGATCAGTACGAATATTGCAGGATTTTTTTTCATGTTTAATTTGATTTAAGTTTGTTGAAGTCATAATACATCAATGTCTATGTATTGAGAAATATTATATAAAATTTCGGAAGCTATGTGCAATTTCTCGGTATCAGTGGTTTTAATAAGATTTTCGAGAAATTCTGATGAAATCGGTGCGATAGGTAGAATTGTATCGTCGTTAATATCAGCAAATTTGAGCTTTTTTAGGATTTCTGATTTGAATTCCTCGATTCCATCACCGGTTTTTGCCGAGATTTGAAGAACATTCGGAATATCCTTGAATTTGCTTGTGCTGATGTCCGCTTTGTTCGCAATCTTCAAATGCTGATGGTTTTCTATCTCTGCAAGTATCTGTTTTTCTTCGTCGGATAAGTCAGTGCTGCTGTCAAGCGTGAAAATGATGAGCCCTGCTTCCTTGACCTTTCGCAAGCTTCTGATTACCGAGCGTTTTTCGATATAATCGTCCGTTTTCCGCACCCCAGCTGCATCCGAAAGCCGAATACACCAGCCGTTGATGTTAATTATCTGCGAAATGACATCGCGTGTCGTGCCTGATTGGACGGAAGTTATTACCCGTTCGAAACCAGCCAGCATGTTGAAAAGTGTAGATTTCCCGACGTTTGGTTTACCGAGAAGGAACACAATTGGCGGAATTTTCAGGTTTTCAAGCAATTGTGAATTTTTTAATACATTTTGTGCAATTTTCCCAATTTCCCAAAAATCCTTCGAATCTATGCTCTTGATGAGTTTTTGGGCTGTATCTTTCAAAAAATCTCGCTGAGACAAAATCAGCTTAGCCTCAGTCTGCGTCCTTGCATTTACAAACAGGCGCGTCATTTCATTAATATCATCGGAAATTTCGTCATAACCGATGAATTTGAGCATACTCGTGATTCTCTCAACAACTCCGATTCCGCCATGCACATGAAGTTCAAGCACGTTCTCAGCAATCCTCAGCAACAATGCTTCATCAACGATTTCAGAATTTTCAACCACAAAACCGTATGAAATTTGCATCGGCACAATGTTTTCAACGGGCTGAAGTACTCCCAATCTACGCACCTTCCAACATTTTCCAATAAAATCACAAATCTCCTCACTTTTTCCCTTTAATGAAAAAACAGAGATTGCACCAATGTTTTTGGATGTCAACAGCTCGAATTTCATAGGAAATCAACTCATGTTTAACGCTTTCAACAATTCGCGGAAATCAACAGAATCCTTGATATTCTCAAATGCTTTCTCAGCTTTGAATTTACGAATCTTTTTAAATCCTTTTTTGAATGACTTGCGCAGCAGCGTAACTGCTTTTTGTGAATCGAAATTCAGCGCACTAATCACTGCAAGATTATAAATCGGGTCTGCAAAGCTTTCGTCAACGTGAGCTGCATACGAAAAATCAAGTTGTGCTTCCTCAATCTGATTCAGCTCCAGAAAAATCTCGCCACGCGAATTATATGCATGCGAATTTTCAGGATTTTTTGCGCAAAGTTTGTCAAGTTCTTCAAGTGCTTCAAAAGGTCTTCCAAGTCGGATAAAAATCTGTGCTCTGCCATTAATCGCTTCTTCATTCCTTGGATTTAGCAGAAGTGCTTTCTCGAAATCAACAAGAGCTTCATTAAATTTCTTTTTACTCAGAAAAATTCCGCCACGATTGCAAAGTGCATTGTCCAAGTTCGGATCAATCGCCAGAGCTTTGGAATAATCATCGAAGGCAGCATCAATTCTATTGATTCGACGCAGTAAATTCCCACGATTGACGAAAAATACTGCAACCTTCGGATTAATTTCAATCGCCTTGTCTAAATTCGCAAGTGCGCGTTTGAATTCGTTTCTTCGGGTATAAATAATGCCCCGATGATTGTATCCGTATTCAAAATCCGGGTTGAGTTTCACTGCGGAATTAAGATAATTCAATGCAAAATCAAGATTATTCTGTCGAATTTGCTCCTCTGCAATCTGTAAAAGTCGTGCTGCTTCATTCTGAATAATCTGCTTTCTATAATCAATCGCTTCTTTGACAATTTCAAGCTGGCTGAAATCTTCGATATATTTATCCAACATATTCACGATTTTGCTTATCTGCTGCTGATCGACATAAAACTTCGTCATTTTCTTTATGCTTTTGAATTTCTTAATGGATGTATCTTCTACGCTTGGTGTTTTCTCGCCCGGTAAATCACTTTGCAACCGAGTTTGTGATTTTGAAAGAACATTTTCAAGATGATGTTTTGTGATTGACACATCGTATTTTGCTTCATTCTTGTTCAAAATTCCCATTAGTTTCTGCAATTCCTGTTCTTTCAAGAATTTTTTATAAAATGCGACCTGCCCGACATTTACTTCGGTGTTGCCTTTTTTGGTCTGCATTTTACATTCCTTGATAATCTCAGAAACTTGCTCAATTGTGAGGAAATTATGCTGGAGTGCGATGATAAAAAATAAATTTGAATCGAAACTTCTTCGAACGATTTTCGGTGGTGTGCCTGCATCTAAGAACTTGCGAGCTTCGTATAGTGCATCAATTAATTCTTGTGCATTTTGAAATCTTTTCTCAGGCATTTTAGCGAGTAATCGCATCACAATATCATTGATATAATAAGGGATTTCGGGAACAATGTCCGTTACCGGCTTTGGTTTTTCAGATTGATGCATAAGCATAACAGCAAGAGTTGTCCCAGCAGTGAACGGTCTATGACCTGTAAGCATCTGATAGAATGTAACACCCAAAGAATACAGATCGCTACGGGCATCGAGCTTATCTCCGGTGCATTGCTCAGGCGACATATATGCTGGTGATCCAAAAACTTCCCCTGCTTTGGTAAGTTCTAAATTGAGTGAAGCATCTTTTGCCAGTCCGAAATCGGCAATGCGAATTTCACCATCTTTTGATAAGAGAATGTTGTCCGGCTTAATGTCGCGATGGACAATTCCAAGGTTATGTGCAGCTATCAAACCTTGCGCGACTTCATTAATAATATGTATAGCAAGTTTTGTATCCAATTTCGCTTTATTGTGAAGAAGTTTCGTAAGTGAGCCGCCATCGACAAACTGCATTACAATATAAAAATAATCTCTTTCCTTGCCGACATCGTAAACTTGGACAATGTTTGGATGCTCAAGCTTGGCAGCTGTTCTTGCTTCCTGAATAAATCTTGCAGCGAATTCCTTCTGGACACTGAAATTCGGAGGTAAAAGCTTAATTGCACGAGTTTGCATGAGAATTTGATGTGTACCGAGATAAACCGAACCCATCCCACCTTTGCCAATGAGCTTGTCAAGCATGCAATTCCCAAATACCGACCCGATAAAAGACTCCTCAAACTCGTTTTTATTTGGTTTAATTATAGGTGTGTCAGTAATTGTGCCTGCTTGAGTTGAATCTTTATCCTGGTCAATCTGGTTTAATATTTGTTGTTTTTTCTTTCCAGATGATTTGAATTTTTTCTGGATTTCCTCCAAAAACCTGAACTGACTCGCCGATAAAAGCTTGCGCTGATAAATTAAATCCAAAATATTCAGATCTTCGTCTGTTTTCTTTTTTTCAATTAATTCTTGCATAATTATCTGAACCCGCGCAGAGCTAAGCCAGCTTTTCTCAATAATATATGATGCAATCTTTTCATCAAGAGGCGAAAACATATTCGTGTCCGGATAATTTACAAAATGTTAACCAGTTCAGTTGGTTCAGAACTGTCATTTCGATAGATAGTTTGCAGTTTTTGCTCTGCGAGTTCAATAACTAATTTCGCAATATTCTTCTTTGATACCTTTTCAATTTCTTCAAAACCGGGTGTGGCGTTAACCTCAAGGACTTTGATGCCTTCGTTTGTTTCGATTAAATCAACTCCTGCAATGTCAAGCTTAAGGATATTTGCACATTTTACTGCGATTTCTTCATATTTCTCAGTGTTCTGTGCAAGTTCGCCGAAACCGCCTCTGTGAATATTCGATCGGAAATCATCTTTTGCGGAATGTCTGTACATTGAAGCGACAGCACGTCCTCCAATGACAATAACTCGAATGTCACATCCTTCAGTCTCGGGATAATATTTCTGTAAAAGTGGATTCTGTCCAATAACACCGAAAGTATCAAGAAGCGAATTCAAGCCTGCGATACTCTCTACAAGCGCGACGCCAGCACCTTGAGAACCCTGAATTGTCTTGAAAATTATCGGCAAACCACCCAGCATGTCGATTAATTCCTCGATGTTCTCTTTTGCACGAATTTTCATCGTTGGCGGGACTGAAATACCTTCATTATTGAGTTTCTGCAGCGAACGGAATTTATCTTTTGCTAATTCGATGTTTTCGCTATGGTTTAATGTGATACATTTGTGATTTTCGAAATGTTTGAGTATTGTGATGGAATATTCAGCAGCAGTTACTCCGATTCTCGGGAAAATTACATCGAAATTCTCAATTTCCTCTGCACCGGCATTAACGATTGATTTCCCGTCATGGATGAAAACATTGCAATCTGTTGGATCGATAACAATGCAGGAATGTTTACGTGTCAGGGATTCTTGAACCAATCGCTTGGTTGTAAATAGAAATTTACTTCTTGATAAAACTAGTATTTTCATAATGTTTATCTATATTCAATATTTTATCATTTTGCATAATTATACAAAAATTCACTAGAAATACTACATAGTCTCGACGAATTTCACACAATCAATAAAAAAACGCTGTGTATAAGAAATACACAGCATCGTTAAATGATACAGGGGATTATTTCATGGAGAATTAACCATTTTGCATAATACTGATGTTGACCATGTGGCACAACTGATCATTTCAAGGAGAATTCTGCATTTGGCAACGCACCGAGGTTGACCATGAAAGACAGTGGTGAACCACTGACTTGTATGACAAATAATTTATGTCCACCATACAATGCAATCTGTCGGCTCATCCATCCGCGCATATCTGAAATAATTCGAGCACCGATCCAACCAGCGCATCCCATTGAAGGACAGCCAATCGATAGAGCGGTATTCGGCTCACCATCTGACATAAACAAACAGGTATCGAACTGTCCGTAGTTAAGATAAGCAGCTTTCAATGCGTCATATGAGTTTGTTGCACCCACTGCGTTTTGTGTATAAACCCACCCAATTGCTGTTGCTTTATTGCCATTGTTAGCAACCTTGAGTGCGCTGAAGCAAATAAATACTTCAGTGGCGTAAGTAATAATGTCGAACGTATCATCTTCTGTCATTGCGTTGACGCATTTTGCAGTTTCTGACTGAGTCGCTTGCCAACGATCAGGTGATGGAACATTGTTGCCGTTCCTGTCGTAAACAGGGAAACTGCAACTGGGGAAAGTCCAAACCATCGAGCCTGATTTATCGAGCACTAAAATGAAAGAATCTCCTTCGAGTTCTTCGTCCATGAACTCCGGCGGCTCTTCTTCTTCTTCGTCTTCAGGTTCCTCAGGTACTGGTGGTTCATCTTTTGCATCTGGCGATTCTTTTTCGTCAGCTTCTTTTGTCGAAGTCGGTCTGTCAAGATTTCCGCCGAATTTGACTTTCGGAGTTGCATATGCTGCTGTTCCGAGGACGAGAATGAGCGCAATAATAAAAACTAATACAGTATTTTTCATATGACCTCCTAAGACTTTTATGTTGTTTATCTCAGTGTAATACATCTTTAAACTTTGAATAAATTTTTAAAAATTAAACAATATCCAGTAAAATAAATAACAATTTCCAAATCAAATACATCGAAAATGCTGATTCTACACACGTTGACAAATTTCACAAAATTTACTTATAATGATGCTGTGCAAAAATACACAGCATCATTTTAATACTCAATTCTTATTTCAGCACGAATTCAGCATTTGGCAATGCACCAAGCTGAGTCATGAAAGATATAGGTGAACCACCGATCTGGACAACAATAAGCTTATGTCCGTTATACAATGCAGATTGTCGACCAACCCAAGCACGCATATCCGTAATAATTCTAGTTCCGATGTTACCGCATGCACATGCTCCACATCCAAGTGAAAGTGCGGTGTTCGGGTAACCATCTGACATAAACAAGCAGGTATCAAATTGACCATAATTGTTATAGGCGGCTTTCAAGCCGTCGTATGAATTAGTTCACCCCGCGGTATTCTGATTATAAATCCAGGCGATTGCAGTACCTTTGCTACCAGTAGAAGCTTCCTTGAGTGCACTGAAGCAGATGTAGATACTTGTTTCATAAGTGATTAAGTCGAATGTATCTTCTTCTGTCATTGCGTTGACGCAGTTTGCAGTTTCTGACTGAGTCGCTTGCCAACGATTCGGTGAAGGAATTGCGTTGCCATTGCGGTCCATAACCGGGAAGCCACCACCAAAACTTGAACACATTGAGCCTGAACGGTCGAGAACGAGAATAAATGAGTCGCCTTCGAGTTCTTCATCCATAAATTCTGGCGGTTCCTCTTCTTCTTCGTCTTCCGGTTCCTCAGGAACAGGTGGTTCGTCTTTTGCATCGGGTGCTTCTTTTTCGTCAGCATCCTTAGTTGAAGTTGGTCTGTCAAGGTCTCCACCGAACTTGACCTTTGGGACCGCATATGCAGCAGTTCCAAGAATGAGAATGAAAGCGATAGCAAAAACTAGTACAAAATTTTTCATTTAACCTCCAAATTAGAAAGTTTAACTTCACACTTATAAAATAGCAAAATTGATGCCAAAGTGCAATTATTAAATATTTTATTATAAGTCTAACAATACAAAGAGATATAACGTTTTTTGTTATTTAATTTAATTTCAGGATGTTACGATATTGAAACGAATAAGAATCAGCGTATCAAATTTGTAACAAATTTAATAAAATTTCATTTAAAATTGCTATCATCTAATATTTATTACATATGTATACAATAATAGTATTCTTAGATTTATCAAAGCTTTGCTTCGATATTCTAAAAAAATAGACAACTCAAGGCTGTGAATACGATAATCGTTATAACTTCTTAAAATATAACAAGTTATGGTGGTAGTCATAACATTGCATAATTGCAAAGCCCTATTATAACTATACTATTATCAAGCATTATATTATTTATTCATTGTCAGCAACATATAAAATATATATCTATTAATATAATATTAAAGCTTTATAAATCAGTGAGTAGAAAGTGTCATCTTCTTGTAACAACTGCTTTGTATGTTTTACCTTCAAACGACATTATACTTTGACCTAAAATTATGTATTGTATCCGAATTAAAATCAGGTTTTTAGCATTTTCAGGTTGTACACATCATTAATTTTATTTATTTCTTATTTCATGGGTATCGTAGCAAGAATGACATAACTATAGTAATAACATAACTTATAATGTAGATGGTCATGCAAAGCTTATATCATGGGAAAATAAAAATGCTATTTTAATAATTTTTTTTAGCAAATAATTTGACAATCACAAAAAACTAGGTAATATTCTTTATGAACAAGACAACAAATTGTATAGCTCTAAAAAACCTGGAAAATAAAATTGTTATAAGTGTAAAGTTAAATCGTTCGTGTGGAGCGAACGAAATTAATTCAGTTCAAATGGAGGTTTTTATGAACAAAGCGGAACTTATCGAATCGATCACGAAACTAAGCAAGCGCTTTGAAACAAAAGCAGCTGCTGCGGATGCTCTCGATGCAGTTCTTCAGGCAATCATGGCAGGTCTGAAGCCAAAGACCAAGAAAAAAGGCAAGGATGTTGTCCAAGTCCAGCTCATCGGTTTTGGCACATTCAAGGTCAAACATCGTCCGAAACGCAAAGGTCGCAACCCGAAAACGAAGGAAGAAATCACGATTCCTGCGTCAAAAACCGTTACTTTCAAACCGGGTAAAAAACTCAAAGAACTTGTTAACTAACAACATGATTTACCCAAAAAAGCTGGCTTCGGTCAGCTTTTTTTTATTGCAATACTGAAAATACAATCATTTTACATCGACTCAACGGTTTTAACCATGATATTGAAGTATTCGAACGGGAGAAATGAACCCAGAAATGCCAATATTCCAAGACCGATTATCACTTACAACCAACCCATATCCTCCAATGAAGTAAATTCAACATCAAAACCAAGATTTTTAATCTCTTCATTGGGAATTGTGCTGTATTTGCTAGTATCCAGCTCCATAATATGGCTTTCAAGCTCGAAAATTCTGTCATCAGTGCGATAAATCGATGTCCAAAATATGTTGAATTCGTAATTCAGCGTGTATTTAATGCTGTATTTCTTGAGCATTTCAGTGCCAGCAACGTTTTTTGACTTAACATCGTAGTAATTCCGGTCGCTAAACTGCTGCAGAACAATGCCAAGTATAACAAACGTGACAATCCAACAAAGTGAAATCACAATCCGGTCAAACAAACAGCCCAAAATGCTGAATTTCACATAACCAATGTTGAAAATAGCCTTAAATCTGGTATGATTTCTAAGAAAGCCGTTTTCAGAGGAATAATTTGCAGCGGAAAAGCAAAACCGATAATTTTTTTAATGATAATGCGACGTTTCTTGCTCACAGCATGAATCCTGCAGAAGCTCTGCCCCAAACAACAACTAATCCATACGATTTAACCTCAGAACTCGAAAAAGTCATTGCCAGGCTCGCAACGCTTGAGGAATTCGGGCATATCAAGCTCACAGGGATGATACTGTCGTTGACACAATGCCGGAAAAATTCGTATCACGGTGTTTATGCAGCGGTGAAGCCCTTGCGATTTGAAAGCGGAAATCGTGAGAAAAACAGGGGTAAATACCGTTATATTTGGCCCAAATTCGTTATTGACGGGTATTTGAAGCTTTATCAGATGATTTTTTATATTCCACGTTGTCTCGACGTTAGTTTTGAGGACAAACTTCTGACGATCATTCACGAAATGTATCATATTTCACCGCGATTTAACGGTGATTTGCGCAGATTCTCTGGCAAAAATTATGCACATGGACATTCCAGAGAGGAATTTGACAAAACGCTCATACCTATTAAAAATAAAGCACTGAAAAATTTCGACCTTAAGCAATTTGATTTCATGGTGTTGAATTTTAAGCAGCTGCGCGAGAAATATGATTCAATTGTCGGAAACATGTTCCGAAATTTAGAACCTGAACGCTATGCGAAATAATCCGTTTTGCATTTGTCACAAATTTGCTAACATTCAAATATTCATATGCAAAAGAATCAAGGTGCAAAATGAAAAAATTATTCTTCGTCTTGTTCGTTCTGTTCGCAATCTGTGTATCGCTTTTTGCAGCGTTTTTCGAAAGTGGCAGCAAACATAACGATTATTTTACATATTCGATAAATTCCAATCCTGAGACACTTGATCCTGTGAAAATGTCCGGGCTTCTTGAAGGATACCTTGCAGAATGTGTGTTTGAAGGGCTTCTGCAGGCAAACCCAAGTGGCGGCGAATTACCCGAAGAATGTAAGCATCTCAAACCGAGTTCCTGGCTCAAAGGTCAGCCACTTGTCGGTGTTGCCAAGGATTTCACTGTTTCCGAAGATATGCTGACGTACACGTTTAAGCTGAGGGAAACAAGCTGGATTTTGCCCAACAGCGAGAAATTCCGTCCCGTTACTGCCGATGATTTTATCTGGTCGTGGAAACGTGTGCTTGATCCTGTGAATGCGTCGCCGTATGCTCAGCTCATATTCGTCATCGAGAATGCAGAAAACTTTTACAACAAAAAGTACATCGAACTTATTGTCGAAAATAAAACCGATAATTCAGATATTGTGAAGATTGCTTTAAACGAGTTAATATCTGATGAATTCCTCGGTGGAAAGATTGAAGGCGCAATTATTGAGGCACAGGCAACGGAAGATGAAAAAAAGAAGCTTGAAATTCGTGATGCAGAGATAATGGCACTTGTGGAAGCATTAAAGCGTGGGAATATTTTCGGAAATGGCAGAATCGAAAAGAATTATCTGGTGCTTGAGAATGTCCCGAGTAAAAAGAAAATCGCTGAGCTTACAAAACCTGCGATAACCGCGCTTGACGACAAAACTCTGCAGATTAAGCTTCGTTACGTTACGCCTTATTTCCTTGATTTATGCTCATTTCATACGTTTCTGCCCGTTTGCAAGGAGAATTTCGACCTTGAAAAACATCCAAAATACGTAGAACAGACAAAGCTGAAAAAAGCTAAATTAAGCCAGAATGATTATGCTGACTGGCTTGAATATGAGCAAGGTAACCTTAAAAATCGATGGTGGCGACCGGAAAATCTGATTTACAACGGATGCTACAAACTGTCTGAATGGGCATTTTCTCGATTGCTAATTTTCCAACCCAGCGAGCATTATTGGGATAAAGAACACGTGATGAACAAAGGTATCAAGATTCGTATAATCAGTAACGAAAACACCGTCGTCAACCTGTTTTACACTGGCGAACTTGATTTTGTTGACACATTTCCGCCGTCGCTTTTAGAGAAATTGAGTGAAAAGGACGAAAACGGCAAGCCAAAATATCCTGATTTCCACAGTTTTGAGTATCTCGGTACGTATTATTACAAATTCAACGTTAAGCGAAAACCATTTGATGACATATGGCTTCGGCGCGCGATAAACACTTCAATCGACCGCAAGACAATATGTCGGGAAGTGCTAAATGATTTATGCCTGCCTGCAACGGGCTTTGTCGCCAAGGGCATTCCGAATTATCCCGAATTTCAAGGCATCCCCTTTGATAAAGACCGCATGGAAACCTACAAAAGCAAGATGAAATACGATTTGAAAGCCATACAACGTCCGTTAACTCTGCTTTACAACACATCTGAAGGACATAAAAAGCGTGCGATTATTATACAGGAACAGCTTCGCAACAATATCGGGTTGAAAATCGAGCTTAGGAATATGGAATGGAAATCGTACCTCAGCGCGACTCGCAAGCTTGAGTATGATATTGCAAGAGCGGGTTGGATAGGCGATTATGTTGACCCGATGACATTTATGGACATGTTTATCACTGGCGGTGGCAACAATAACACAGGTTTTTCGAATAATCGCTATGACAGAATAATTCTGACCTACATTCCGGATATTGTGAATCACCTTAAAAAACCTGAGCTTCGCAGCAAGGTTCTTGATGACATCAAGGAGTATGAAAAACGAGCATTTGGTCCGGAAACCTGGCTTGTCGATGAAAAAGATTTTAATAAATGGCAGGAATTTTTCAATAAATTGAAAGCGGATATTCTCAAATGGCAGACGATTACAGACCCGAATGAGAGGTTAGCGTCTTCGCAGGATATTCGGCTTGAGCTTTTCCAGTGGGCGGAGCATATTCTGTGTTATGACGAGTGCGTGATTTTACCGTTGTATTATTATCTTCACAATGTGATGTATCGGGCGGATTTGAAGGGCATTTACGAGAATGTACGCTGCCACAGTCCACGACGCTGGATTCGCATCGAAGGCACCAACCCCCGCATGAAATAAAGCATTAGCAGCAAAACAAGTAGATTTATTTCAAAATAGTATGTCTTTATTCTTTTTTAGCAATTCTTCAACCTTGATAAGGTTTATTTCAATGTCTTCTTCTCTTTTACATCTTGCAGCTTCCTCAAATGCTCCTTTTGTAAAGCTAAAAGCAACAACAAAACCCCTTTTCTTTTTTACTCGTTTCATTGCTGTTTCAAAGTTATCAACAACATTCCTTCCAACTTTCTCAGATTGTTTAACTTGAATAGGTTCATGTTTCATAAAGGAAAAACCATCAATACCCATATCATGTACTTTTCTTTTACCTAGAGTTCCGTTGAAACCCTCAATAACTACCCAATTTTGAAATTCAAAAGGTTTTATTTTTTTCAAATCATCAACAGTAACAGGCATTCCAATAATATTAACTTCCTTTACGCCTTGATTCTGCAATCTTAGTTTCATTAATGCGCAAGCTGTTTGGGAAATATCAATACCAACCCATTTACGATTTAATTTATCAGCAACAGCCAAAGTAGTACCGCATCCACAAAAGGGATCTAAAACAACATCATTTTCATTTGATGATGCTTTGATAATTCTCTCTAATAAAGCTTCAGGTTTTTGAGTGGGAAATAATTGCTTAACAGGAGGTACTCGATTTATATCCCAAACATCATCCCTAGGCACACCTACAGAATTCGTATCATCAGTTTTTGATGGAATTCTTTTACCATCTCCATTATAACCTGAAATTATTTTGGAATTACCAAAACGTTTCTTTGTAGATTCAGTCCTCTCCATAAAATCTATGTTAAACACTCTTTCAGATGAATCAGTTTTTGAATAATATAGAATGACATCATGATTTCTTTGATATTGCCTATTCCCTGCTGTCCATTTGCGATAATGCCAAACTATTTCATTTCTAAAATTGGTCATTCCAAATACAGTATCCATCATAATTTTTAAATAATGCGAAGCATGCCAGTCGCAGTGAAGATAAATTGAACCTGTATCTTTAAGAATGCGATGCATTTCTATTACTCGTTCTTTCATCCATCCAATGTAAACTTCTATTCCTCCTTCCCATCTATCTTCAAAACTTCTTACTTCACCTTCATCTCCCCAAATAATTTCATATTTACGGTTTGAAAAAAATGGTGGGTCAAGATAAATCAAATCAATGCTTTCTTCTGGAAGTTTTGCAAGTCTTTCCAGATTATCATCACAATAAATTACATTTGTTTTCATTTATTTTTCC
>CAYZQB010000004.1:0-10050 GCA_964480395.1 uncultured Planctomycetia bacterium | reverse complement strand
AATCGTCTCATCCTGCGCAACATTGGACGAGTTTTTGACAAGTTCGCCGCGCTCATTCAACGTGATTGAGTATCCGCGTTCGAGAACATTGTAAGGCGATAAGGATTTCAACCGTAATTGCAGGTTTTCCGAGTCTCTTCTTGATGCTGATAACCGTTGCTCAATCGCCTTCTGCATTCTCCCCGCAAGCTCGTCAACACGCTGCTGTTTCAGGTTTATCTGCCGTTGCGGATTTTGCGCAAACAGCCGTTTTGTAAGGTTTTTAAACTCGGTCGTTTTGGTGTCAATATTATTCCGATTTATCCGAAGCATTCGAAGTTTTAGTTCATCTACATACGCTTTTTCGTTGGCATAAACAGGCACAACAACTTCACCGGCGTGTGAAGGCGTGGCTGCGCGTACATCAGCCGCAAAATCCGCCAACGTAAAATCACGCTGATGCCCAATTGCAGCAATCACCGGCGTCATGCAATCTGCAATTGCACGAACGACAACCTCCTCGTTGAATGCCCATAAATCCTCGTATGAACCGCCACCTCTGCTGAGGATGATGACATCTGCAAACTTCGATTCATCAAGCATTTGAAGTGCCTGAGCAATCTCAGATGCAGCATTTTCGCCCTGAACAAGCGAAGGTGCAAGCAGAATCTCGACAAACGGAAATCGCTGATGGATAACCTTGATTATATCGCGAAATGCTGCGCCGGTCTCTGCTGATACAACACCAATACATTTGGGTATCAGTGGAATTTGTTTTTTGCGGGATTCGTCGAATAAACCCTCAGCTTCGAATTTTTCCTTGAGCTGAGCAAATTTGTAGAACAATGCACCTTTGCCCACCGGCAGAATTTCCTCGACGATAAACTGATACCTGCCGCTTGGTGGATAAACCGTCACATTTCCCCGAACGACAACCTCGTCACCGTCGGAAAGCTTGTATTTCAAGTGCCTGGCAGTGTTTTTCCAGATAACACAATTCAGGACTGCATCGTTGTCTTTCAGCGTGAAATAGATGTGTCCGCTGTGTCCTGATGGACTCGGTTTGGAAATTTCACCCTTTACGCGTTGATTCGTGAATTTCCGCTCAAGAGCAGCTTTGATTTGCCCGGTAATCTCAAAAACGGTCAAAATTGTTTCGTCGCCAGCTGCTTTTTCAGTGTTTTTTTTGGTAACAGAATTCTTATTTTTGACAATTTTTTGCGAATATTTATGCTTTTTCTTCAGTGCATCTTTCAAACGTTTCTTTTTCTTGAATTCCTCGGAAAATAAATCACCAGCCATATGAACCTGTTATAAATTCAACTTTTTGTTAATGTTGTCCGCATCATTATTGAATGCTTGTAGAGCCTTGTAAATTTCCATGCCGGCTTTGCCCTCTCCATAGATATTTTTCACCGAATTCGCCCGTTTTACAAGTTTGTCAGTGATTTTTTCGATTGCTTCGACAATGCTTTTCGCAACACTCGGTACGTCAATGACATTGTAAGCATGCTCGCGACCAAGCTGACGTTCACCGATATTCACCACCATTCTGCCGAAAGTTGCTGCTTCGACAATCCCAAGCGATGTGTTACCAATTAAGAACCTGCAATTTCGTAATAAACCGAGGAAATCCTGGCGTGGCAGCGTTTTGTAAGTATTGAATTTCTTGAGTTTTTTCGCTTCACTTCTCAGCGCAATCTCGATTGTGTCTGAGCCGGGCTCGGTTTCAGGCTCTAATGCGACAATCGGATATTCGAACTCACGAAGTGCTGCCAAAGTCTGTGTAATATGCCTTGAAGTCTGTTTCGATGTATTAATTTCCGGTCGTTGAATAAGAAGCACGAATTCCTCAGGCTTAACGCCGAATTTGCGTTCAATTACAGAAGGCGACGTAACCTGCTCAGTTAACAGAGAATCAACTTCAGAAGCACCAACAATTTGGATAGTGGACGTCGGCTCACCCGTTTGTTTGAGCCGGTTGAACGCTTCCTTTGTTGAAACAAGATGCAGGCAGGCGAAACGACTTATCGAAAAACGTAGAGCATTTCTGTAATAATCAGTTGTTTTTTCACCACCGCCGATGTGAATTACCTGTACGTTGTTCAGAAATGCACAAGATGCCGCTGAAAATGCTTCCAAAGAATCCCCATTGACAATAACCGCATCTATTTTGCGATATGCCAGAAAGCCCGATAATTGTGCGCTTATCATGCTGAGCTTAATCGCTCTACCCTGAGCGGATTTTACAGTCGTGCTTTCAAGGAAAAGGTCAACGGAAACATCATTATCCTCCATGCTTTTCTGATTCTGCTCGTCGTTAATAAAATCTGAGCCTGCAACCGCAATTGTAATTAAATACTGTTTATTCTCCTTAAATATCTTGATTAACGGGCTTAATGCACGCAGGTCGCGATGATTCGCTATTAAAAGAAGATAATGCATACTCAATGATTTCCAATCAGATTAAAGTTTAATTGAATACACCCTAATATATGTCATAATTTCATTGTGAAAATAAAATTTGCACAAAAGGAACAGATTGCTCGATGAATATTAGATTAATTATGAAACTTCTCGGTGGAATTAACATTTTTCTCGGATGTACTATGTTTGTTCCAGCGATTTATTCGCTTTTTGATGGTATGAACGGATTCCCGCAGTTTGCAATCAGCATAGCAATCAGCATCGTGGTTTCGCTTTTGTTGTTTATTCCGAACAGAAAAGTTGATGGTGAGATTTCACATAAGGATGGTTTTGCTGTCGTTGGGCTTGTTTGGATTTCGATGTCGATTTTTGGGGCATTACCATTCCTACTTTCAAACGGTTTTGGAGGATTCACGAACTCACTTTTCGAATCGATTTCCGGCTTTACGACAACGGGTTCGACGATTTTGGGCTCTGGCAACACCGCGAAGATTTCGTCGCTTCCGAACAGCATTCTGCTCTGGCGTTCGATGATTCAGTGGTTAGGCGGGATGGGGATTGTACTTCTGTCGATGGCGATTCTTCCGCTGCTTGGAATTGGCGGTGCCATGCTGTTTCGTGCCGAAGTTCCCGGACATTCAAAAGAAAAAATCACACCAAGAATCAAGGAAACCGCTAAATTCCTCTGGTGGATTTATCTTATTATAACCGCTCTTGAGTTCTGCTCGTTGATGCTTGCCGGTATGATGCCATTCGATGCGATATGTCATTCGTTCACGACCATGGCGACAGGCGGATTCTCGCCAAAGGATGCCGGCATAATGTACTTCAACAGCGGATTAATTGAGATGATTCTGACGTTCTTTATGCTGGTAGCTGGTTGCAATTTCGCGCTTCATTTCTTAGCACTTCGCGGGAAACCTTTGAAATATATATTTGATGAGGAATTTCGCTGGTACTGGATGATGTTTTTCGTCTTGAGTGTTTTTGTCGCGGCAATACTTCTGATAACTGGTTATTACGATAATATTGTCGAAAGTTTGCGGTATGCGATGTTTCAGGTTGCGTCGTTGATGACGACGACAGGATATCATTCTGCTGATTTCGAGCTTTGGCGCATCGCTGCACCTTCGGTTGCGTTCATACTCTTGATAGCGATGTTTTTAGGTGGGATGTCCGGCTCAACTGGCGGTGGCATGAAAACTGCGCGTATCGTGCTGCTTTTCAAGGCAACATATAACTCGATTCGCGAAATCATACATCCGCGTGCTGTTACCAATGTCCGCATGAACGGGTTGGTAGTGCAGGACAGAATTGTGAAGCTTGTTGCGTTTTTTTTCATTCTGTACATCATGATTTTTCTCTTATCAACGCTGATTATTTCTATGCTCGGAATCGATCTGGTTACGTCTGTTTCCGCAGTTGCTGCCTGCTTAAATAATATCGGTCCAGGATTTAACGGAGTAGGTCCGCTTGCGAATTTCGACACTATCCCAATCGTCGGGAAATGGCTGCTCATGCTGAATATGCTCATCGGCAGATTAGAACTATACACGATAGTTTTGCTCTTCATCCCCGAATTCTGGCGAAGGTAAACCTTCCTTTTTTCGACCAAATGGATGATTCGTAAGTTTGTAAAGCAGAAAAGAATATCGATATCTGCTCCCCGAATTCTGGCGAAGGTAGGTGCAAACACCCATTTCTTTCCGTCCCCATTGCATATTTAATGGTATTTGCTGGTTTTGTAGAGCAATAACCCCCCACCGAATCGAACTTCGCTTGACAGCGCGTTCTCTTCGACTCCCCCACAAGGGAGGAGTGATGTACGACAGGCACGCAAGCACTCCTTTTATAATTACGTATTCTATGTATTTCTCACAGAATTGCTAAGTTTAAGTAATCAACGAACAGGTATAGAAAAAATTCAAAAAATCTGTAAAATATAATAAGTTATCAATTGATTGATATGTTTGGTACGCGGATTCTTTTTTAGTTTTTAATGATTTTGTCGATATTTTACACAGTTAAACCTGCTTTACTCACAGCATCTACAATAGGACTCAAGAGTTCTTTGACCTATTGACAGTGTTGTAAAGAAACGCATGCTTGAATGCCCTATTGAATGTATTGTAAAATGAAAGCAGAAAGTCTGCACAACTGAATTCATTGCATAAGTTTTCAACTATGCACAACTTCTGAGGAACATATGAACGAAAACAAGGACAATAACAAAGACGGAAATAACAGCGATATTGAAGAAAATACGCTGAATGATAATGATAACGATAATGAGAATGCTGAAAATAATATTGACAATTCAGAAAATGAAAACGCAGAAATAAAAAACACGGATGAAGATGATGTAAATGATGAAATAATCGACGAAATAGATGACCAGATACCAGAAAACAATGAAATTGAAGTAGAAAAAAATAAAACACTTGAAAAAAGCAAGTTGGAAGTAGAACAACATGAATCGGGTTTTAAGAAAATTGATACACCGTCTGCAGTTAAGCCCGATATACCAGTGAAAATTAAGCTGATGCATCTTGAAGGTTCACGCAAGGATCGCATTGATATTATCGACCTTACAAGTCTTCCGGACATGGTTTGCACAATCGGGCGTGATCCTGAATGTGTACTGGCATTTGACCCTTACAAAGATCAGCGTGTAAGTTCTGTTCATGCGCGAATCTTTTACAGAGATGAAGAAATCTTTATCGAGGATTTAAATTCAACAAACGGCACACGCATCAACGGCATAAAGATTTTTGAGAAGACAAGATTGCGTGATGGCGATGAAATCGAGCTTGGTAGAAAAGGCGTTTGCTTTGAAGTCAGCAGGATTAAGGAAGCCAGCGAAGAAGCAGAAATAAAGAAATTTCAGCGTATTGCTAACAAAGATATTTCTAAAGACAATAGAACACTTAAAATGGCACTCAACGACGCTGCCCGTCGTGCAAAAGATGATGGCGGCGGCTCAATAAAATTTATCAAAGAAATGGTCAAGCAGGTTTCAACCGAGTCAAACTCGAACCTTCGATTCTTGCTGGTATCTCTCTCAATTGTGATAATTGTTCTGCTTGCATGCCTGATTTTTGTCATTGTCCTGCTGTTTAACGAAAGAAACACCGCCGAATCAAAAATGCTGGAACGAGATAAAAAGTTAATTGATGAAATTGAAAAGCAAAACGGGAATTTGAATGCAAAAAACGATGATACCAGCGCAAATGTAAAAATTAAGAAATTCGATGATGGCTATAGTAACGACCTGGAAAAAGACGTTGATCGAATTAAAAACGAGAATTATATTCGTAATAATCCCAGTGATATTAGATTTAAGGAAGTGAACCAGACTGCCCGTGAAGCGATTTACCTTGTTTATAGCCAAATCGAGCTGCAGGATGAGAAAGGTAAAAAATATCTTTGCGAAGGCAGCGGTACCGGTTTTGTTGTTACTGCGGAGGGTCATCTCATTACGAACAAGCATGTTGTTAAACCCTGGCTGTTCGAGAAAACTGCGCGCAAAATCAGGCACGACAACCTTAAAGTTCTCATGGAAACGCATAATGTACTCGTTTGGAAAACTGGTGATGTTGCGCTAACTGATTCACATGATTGGAAAAAAAGTACGGCATTCAGCATGCTTCAGCGTCAATTGACAATCGCTAACGAGGGTTTTGACAGTTTTACTGTGATTGAGGATGAAGAACTCGGTGAAATTCGGGTGCATAGCAACGATAGCAACGATCTAATTCTGCTCAAGCTGATTGGCAGCAGTTTCAAGCATCTTGAGGTGTACGATTCTCGGAAGTCTGCGGATTGGAAGCCGGAACAGCTTGATTCATGCCTGGTGATAGGTTATCCTGAGGGCAAGGATATGATAGAGGGAGTTATAGCAGAGCCGACGTCAAAACGAGGTGAGATTAGCAAGATTGAGAAGACAATTGCGATTGATGTACCTGTTTTGCGCGGGAATTCTGGTGGACCAGCAATTGCGATTGATACAGTGCGAGATGTGCCTGTTGTGATTGGTGTAACAACTCGGGTTGCAAAAAACACGGAAACCTTTGTCATCTGCATCAAATCACGCTATATTCTCGACCTTCTCCCACCAACCCCAAAATAATAATATAAATTTAAAATGATATTTTGCTTTAAATATAAAAGGAAAATTAAGCAATTGCGTATTGTAAAATAGAATGAACATTAATATATATTTTTAGCTATGATTGATACATAATAAAATAAACTGATGATTGATTTATGATTGTTAAACATATAAATTAACAGTCATACAAGATTTATGGGGGGTGTATTATGCGTAATTTCAAGCATTATGCATTGTTTTTGGGTGCATTGATTGCAATTTCAACATTTGTAAGCTGCGACGCAAGAATTACAGGTTTGTTTGTCTCACCGGAAAATTACGATTACAAAATTGTTAATCTCGGTGATACAAAAACGTATTATTTCAGAATCTCAAATAAGTCCAATGACAACTTCGTAGTTAATCAATTTACGTTTATTGGCATTGCTGCAGACGATTACAAAATTACAATGGGAGGCTCTACTCCATTACTTTTACAGGCAGGCAAAGCACAGATTCTGGCAATCGAGTTCGAGCCATCAGCAGCAGGTGTTCGAGCTGCACGTTTGATAATAAATCACACCGGTTCAAACAGAACAAACAATATTTTCTTAACAGGGATCGGAATACCTGTACCACGGCTAAATGTGAGCGACACAGAATTCGATTTCCGCATCGTATATGTTAACAGATTAAAAACACACGACTTCGAATTCGAGAATTACGGTACATCTATTTCCGTTATCAGCAACATTCTGCTTGAAGGTTCAAATACAAGTCTATACAGCTTTCCAAACGGTAAAAATACGCCAATAATGGTTGATCCCGATACATCCACAACGGTTACACTTGGCTTCAAACCGTTAACCGACGGCAATTTTCCATGCACTATGAAAGTATTTCACAATGCAATAAACATTGCAAATCCATTAGTAATTCCGATCAAAGCAGCAGGCGTAACCTATGCACCCGAAATCGTCCTGGATAAAACAAGCCCCTGGGATTTTGGATTAGCACCGGTTGGGTATCCAACCATGCAAGACCTCACGATTACAAGTACTGGAATAGACCCGCTGACAATTACCAATGCAAAACTAACTAAATCCTCAGAATTCAAAATTATCAGCGTGAAAGATAAAGATTTCGTCGATGTAAACTTCCCGAAAACGATTGATAATGGCGACTACATTGTAATTCGAATAGAATTTTCTTCGACTGCGACAACCAGTTACGACGACACATTAAGCATTGAGCACGACGGGATAAACGAAAATACTCCTATTGACATCGCTTTAGAAGGTGAAGGAAAAGTTCCTGTTATTCAAAATTTCACTTACACAGGTTCTGAACAACAATTTACTGTGCCTGCTGGGATTTATTCCGTTCGAATCATTGCTAAAGGTGCAGGTGGCGGTGGACAAAACGGTGGAAAGGGTGGTCTCATGGAGGGCACAGCGGTGGTTCAACCGGGTGAGACATACAATATTATTGTCGGCGGCAAAGGTAATGAGCAAACTTACTCTCGCTCCGGATTCGGTGGTGGTGGTTTCTCAGGACTCCTTGATTCTGCAGGTAATCACGTTATAACTGCTGGTGGTGCTGGTGGTTGCGGCAATTATTCAACTTATGCAAACGGTGGTGATGGTGGTGGCGGAAATGGAGCTTCAGGTACTTGCGGTACAGGTGGTGCAGGTGGTGTAAACGGTCCATCTCCAAGTGGTGGTCTGGGTGGTACAGGTTTTTCCGCCGGTGCTGTGGGAACTTCAACCGGTGGCGGCAAAGGTGGTGATGGTGGTACAAACTGGGCTGGCGGCGGCGGCGGCGGTGGCTGGGGTACTGCTGCAGGTGCTGGTGGAAAACAAGCATCCACAACTGGTTATGGCGGTGCAGGCGGTTTCGGCGGCGGTGCAGGCGGAGCTGGCGGTGGTTGGGGAAGCACATATGCTCGCTACTGTGCTGGCGGTGGTGGCGGCGGCGGTTATGCTGGTGGCGGTGGCGGTGTTAGCAGTTCAAGCTGTAGTTCTGCTGGCAGCGGTGGCGGTGGCGGTGGTGGCTCAAACTACTTCGACACAAATAGAGCAACAAGTCTCAGGGATGAAAAAGGCACTGGTGCTGCACTAAAGACCAACGGCACTGTAGAGCTTATTTACTAATTTTTGGCATTTCGGTTAATATTTCCAACAAAAGTTTTATTCAGCGTTTTTTAATAGTTGCAAACATATATTTCTCACAGAAATGCTAATTCGATATGATGCTCTAAGAATCCTGATAGATTTTAATTACAAAATGTATAGTGAGTTTTGATTTTGACAACAATTCGGTTATAATATATTTGTGTTCATACCTAAATGTTGAGGATGATTATGGTCAATTCTCAGAAGATTTTGTTTTTCTAGATAAACATGCGGAGATAATAACAAAAATGAAAAAAATTAATATCAACACATTTAATGCTGTACCCATAATCATGAACAATCCTGAAACATCGACACCAAACCAAGAATCCCAAATTTTAACTCCGTAGTTGTAAGTAAATATACTATACCAGTACAAACCATAGCCAATAATTGCAATAATCAATATAGCTGTAACACAATATAACAATTTTCGGAAAATCCGATTGAACGAGATTTTGAACTTAATTTTTCTATCCATTACTACATCCTTCATAATCTCTTATTATATCTAATTATTGGTCTTGAATTGGTTTGTTGAGAAATCATACTTCATCTAAAGATTTTCTGCTCTATATCATTCATGTGCGTTATCCAATTCAGCATTCCGTCTGAAATTGAACCAATCAACAATTTTCTCAATCATATATTTTCTTGATGCACTCTTAGTAAATTTCATTTTTTCTTCTGTTAGTTGCTTAACACCTTCTTTTGTTAGCCCATTATCTTCAATCCATTTGCTAGCAAAATCACCGTTTCTTAAATTGAAAAATTCACTCTTTGCTGAATCTGTCAGTATAAAATCTTTGTTTTTCGAAATCTTTGCTGTTGATGATTTTGGCTTCGTTTCTTTCTTCATCTTAAGACTGTAAAGGTAGTCAGAAAAAGAACTTCGCTTCAGATTAAAAGTTTTAATCAGTTCATCAATTAGAGTAACACGAATATCATTTTTACTACAAATGGTCTCAATAAATTTTTTTGCAGCCACTAAAATATCAGCAATTTCTTTGCATGTTGGTTCTTTGTCAGTGTTCATTTTTTCCTCCTTTTTAGCATTCCTGTTTTGGGGAATCCTTCAATGCGTTTAATTATTTCATCACGTATATTTGAAAAATTTATGCAAAATCTCTTGGTTTCACTATCTCCGTAAACAGAAGTCTTATTTGCCATCACTTTAGCAATTCTTGTTGATTTGGGAACATACGCTTGTGCATCAGTAACAGGAAATATATTTTTCTCACCAATTTCTTCTTTGAGACGTTCAATATTATCTCTTTCATCAACTAGAAAATCACGTCGGACACCACATTTTTGCAGTTTCATTAATACAGCCCCAATTTCATTATAACTTTCTAATACTAAATTATCAGAATACAAATT
>CAYZQB010000003.1:15164-43860 GCA_964480395.1 uncultured Planctomycetia bacterium | reverse complement strand
CCTGTGCCACCATTCCATCAATAATAAACAAGACAACATCTACAGGCAGGGATGCTTTGCCACCAATATTTTCCCCTTGTTCCCAAATGCAGAAACAGTGGGACAGAGGAAGTTTATCCACCTTTAGTCGATGAAATATTCACTGAGGTATTTTTTAACCATTATCTTTGAATCATTGATTTTAATATTGTGCAGAATCTGTTTGACCTGAGGAATTGACACTGCTGACATTGAAAAAGACCGTAGTCCGAGCCCGATGAGAAATTCAGTATAATGTGTGTTTCCCGCCATTTCGCCGCATAGACTGCATTCGATACCCGCAGCATCGGCAGCGTCGATGGTTTTTTTGATGAGAAATAAGACCGATGGATGATCCTGCTTAAACAGATGCGCAACTCTGCCGTTGTTCCTGTCCACAGCGATTGTGTATTGCACCAAATCGTTTGAACCGATTGAGAAAAAATCGACTTCTTTTGCGAGTTTCCCTGCGATTAATGCTGCAGCAGGCACCTCAATCATAATTCCAATAGGCATATTTTCGTTAAAATCATATTTTTCACTTCGAAGTTCATCTTTAACTTCTTCATAAACACCCTTGACTTGGTTGAGTTCATCAAGTGAGCTTATCATCGGAAACATAAGCCGTACATCTCCTCGAAGACTGACCCGCAAAATCGCTCGAAGCTGAGCACGAAACAGATGAACAAAGCGTGGATCAAGCGACAAGCGGATCGAACGCAGACCAAGAAAAGGATTTGCTTCCTGACCGACCAGCAATTCACCGGTAAATTTATCTGCGCCGAAATCCATCGTCCGAATCGTAAACGGCTTGTCAGTACCGAGATAACTGAGCGAACGCTTATATATTTTGTAATGGTCTTCTTCGTTAGGTTGACTTCCTGTTAATGAAAAGATAAATTCCGTGCGAAACAGCCCGATACCTTGCGCGCCGTACTTAAGCGACATTTCGATTTCGTTGTCGAATTCAATATTGGATAAAAGACGGATTTTCTCACCATCAAAGGTTTCCGCTGGATACTGGCTTACTTCTTCGACAAGTCTTGTCCGCTCAAGCGATTCCTTTTCTTTACGTATTTCATATCGCTCGATTGTCCGATCGTCAGGTACAATAATTACAGTGCCTCTTCGTCCATCAAGTATGACGATGTCATTGGGAGTGATTTCCGCAAGAATTCCTTCAACACCTACAACCGCTGGGATACCCAGAGCATTCGCAAGAATTGCAGAATGACTGGTTGAACCACCAACCTCGGTGAGAATGCCCCGAATCATGTTTTTATCGAGTCCTGCAGTTTGTGAAGGTGTCAGCTCATGGGCAGCAAGGATGCCTGGCGTGTCAAAAGTCTGTGAAGTTGCCTTTCCAATGAGATTTTTCAGCAGTCGGCGTTCGATATCGGTGAAATCCGCAGCTTTCGTGCGAAAAGTCGGGTCTTCCATGTCGAGAAGAAGCTGTTTATATCTTCTGAAAACCCTGTTAACTGCGAACTCAGCAGTGAAAAGTTTGGATTGTATTTTGTCCGAAATTTCGTCAAAAAGCAAATTATCGTTAAGGATGGCAATATGCCCTTCGAAAATCATCGCGATATGTTCACTGTCGCTTTTTTCTTCGATTGAGCGTTTAATATTACGTAGTTCTCTTTCGCTGATTACTTTGGCTTTTTCAAGCTTTGCGATTTCATTGTCGATTTCAGAAGGTTTGATTCTTCTGCGTGTAACTGGGAATTCGCTCTGTTCAAGTACATGAACAGGTGCTATGACGATTCCTTCCGAAACTCCTATTCCTCTTTTAATTTCCATGATTATTCACAAAAGAATTGTTCGAATTTATAAGTTAAAGCCATTATATCGTAATTAATTGTCAGAAAGTGATAAACCCAGTTCTGCAAGTTTCTGCTTGAGTTCTGAAAGTGAGTGTTTGCCGAAGTTCTTGGATAGTGTAAATTCAGATTCCTTGTGATTGACGAGTTCGCCGATTGTTCTGATGTTTTTACGTTCGAGCACCTTGCGAATTCTGACCGAGAAATTGAGTTCGCTGATAGATTTCTGCAGCAGGCGTTCTTTTTCCTTTTTTGAAAGTTTGTCTTCAGGTTTTGAGATTTGCTTTGCATCCGATGACATTCCGAGTGATAAACCGCGAGAAGCGAGTATATGTTTGATTTCGGTGAGTGATGTCTCGCCAAAGTTTTTAAATGAAAGCAGTTCTGGTTCTGATTTTGTAACCAAATCGCCAAGAGAGCGAATATTCATGCGCGTGAGGCAATTGCGTGAGCGTACTGTCAGTTCGAAATCAGTAATCGGTGTTCGTAAGATTGCCAGGCGCTTGTCTTCTTCTTTTTCTCTTTCCTCATCGTAGTACATTTCGTGGGATGCTTTGATGTCTTTTAGGTAGAGCTGAACCCTCTTATCGTTTGGCTTAATATTCAACGCCGCTTGGAAACACTCCGCTGCCTTGTTGAATTCTTCCATATCTTCATATAGGATGCCAAAATTAATAAGGGCATTATAATGCATCGGGACAATGTCCATGAGTTTTTCATAAAATTTGAGTGCAAGCTCGTCATTGCCGTATAAATCAGCGAAATATGCAAGTCGGAAAAGTGCGCCTGAATGCAGATCATCAATTTCGAGTGCTTTTTCATAAAAAGTTATCGCGGTTGCACTATTGCCCTGTTTATCGTTTAGATAACCTTTCAGATAATTAAAATGTGCATCGTTATCAAGTTTTTTCAATGATTCAATTATTGTACGGGCTTTTTCAATTTCGTCGGACTCAAGAAGAATTTCAATTTTTGAGAGTTTGACCCACTTATCCATTTCAACGTTTTCAATCTGATTAAGATTTTTTATAGAATTGTCAACATCGCCAATCTGGAATAAAGCAAGAGCCAGGAAATAATACATCTGATTTTTCAAGGGACCTGAAATTGACTTCAGTTTTTCAAGTTCATCAGAAGCATTGAAGCTTTTGCCTTGCATCCAAAGTGCTATGCCGTATTTCAGCATATCTTCATCGGATGATTTACTCCTCAGATTCTGAGTGATTGTCTTAATCTGCTTAATCCCGCCCTGTTGTGACGAAATTTGTCTGCGAATGTTGTGCCAATCAGTGATTGAATTATTCTCAACCTGAAATAATTCTATTATATTCTTGCTGCTGAAATCTGTGCTGGGCATTTTACCTCCGTGAATCGAAAAATTCTGAAAATTCTGAAAAAATTTTGTTAAGCGTGCAAGAATATCAAATTAATCTGTTTTGTCAAGGGGTGTCTGACACATGTAAAATGTTTTCATAAAATGCTTTGTTAATCTGATTTTTCCTCTTTTTGATTATGATTATCCAGATGCTCTAATGGCTTTTGTGTTGGTTCATCCGCTTTCATCTTTCCTAAGTTGATTCTAACTTCAGTTCCATTGAATATGTTGATAATATTGGTTCGATGTCGAAAAATGATTAAAAGCATTGTGATTATGCAAAACAAAGTTACTGGTAGTTTTGCATCGAAAGCACTGTTAAAATTTAGGGCAATCTGACTTATAACAAGAACAATTGATGCGATGATTGAACTTATCGATACGATTCGCGTTAACAAAACCACAAAAACGAATGCGATCATACAAATTCCGAATGCGATTGGTGCGAGAACAGCAATAATCCCTGCGCCTGTGGCTACACCTTTTCCACCCTTGAATTTCAAATAAATCGGGAAAATATGACCTATAATTGCAAAAAATGAATAAATCACCATGCAATACTCAGGATTTTCGATAAGAAATACGAGTGTTTCAGTGTTAGGAGTAACAATTTCTTTCACAACAAACATGAAAAGTAACGGTGCAGCAACTCCCTTGGCAAAATCGAGTAAAAAAGCATAGAGAAACCATTTTATCCCACCGAGAACACGCCCCAGATTCGTTGCACCAATATTTCCCGAGCCGGACTTTCGAATATCGACCCCCTTCATAAAACCAATTACAAGTCCGAAAGGGATTGCACCGAGAAAGTATGAAACAATCGCACCGAGAATGATAATCAACATATTTATTCCTCATCATGAAAATTTTTGCGGAAAGCATGTACATGCGTTAAAATATATAAGTGTTCTTAAAGCTTCCAGATATTCTTCAAATTATTCCCGTTTTTGGTGCATAATGAAAAAAAAATCTGTCCCTATTCTTGCTTTATTGTTGTTTGCATCCGTAATCAGTTTTGCAGATGATAAAACCGATGGTGAAAATCCTATAGAGGGCAAGAAAGTTGAAGTACCTGTTTTTGGTGTGTATTTCTTAGCTGATAGATGTACAAAGTCCGTTGATATTGATGATGTTGACAGCCAGATTGTTTTGTCATACGGAGTTCTCATAAGCAATAGAGAATTGTGCGATTTGAAGCTGGAGCTGTATTGCAATGAACACAACACAATGGAAAACAAGTTGAAAGATATAGTAAAACTAGAACTTCCTGCTGATTCCAAAATATATTCGCTAAATTATCCGGTACCGAAATATGAATCTAAACTCGTATTTCAGCTTAGATTAACCCCTGCAAACCTGCTGGATACCGATATCGCTTATTCACAAGAGTTCACATGCATTGTTTATTCGAGCAGAAATCCGGAAAATCAGACCCAACCTTACAAAAACAATGTCATGAAAGTTACACTTGAAGAGCCAAAATATAAGCCATTGCGGGAAGTTGACAAATTAATCAATACAGTGTTTTACACAATTGATTTGAAGTTCAGTTTAATCATCGAGAACCCGAAATTACCCATAACTTGGGATAGAGTTGTTGATTATCAATGTAATAAAACTCTGCCCGAATATTTAATTAACACACTGCCACCAACAAAATCCCTGCTTGAGCTCAATCTTGCCCACATTGAAGCACTTCCTCCTGGAAAAACCCAGGAGTTGAAACAGGCGATTAAGCTTGTGTATGTGAAGGAACTTTTTCCACTGATTTATAATCATGATGAAATTGTGAAAATCGGGTACAAGGAATACAAAATTTCAATAAAATTTAAAATTCTTGAAGAAAAAAATTTTCCGCCTGCAATATCCGTGAACCTAATTTCTGAGGGTAAAATTTTAGTTCAGTACACCTTACGGTAATTTATACTGTTAAATTGATGAAAATACTGCCGATAAAGAAATACAAATCAAGTCGGAGAAAAGATGGCAGTATATATCTTCATGTCTTTAAGCATCATTCTTGGAATAATTCTATTGCTAGATTTTTTCGGGTATTTCAGCAAATACAAAGAGAAATTTGACGTTGAAATTGAAGATTATGCTACCGAGTTAAAATCAAGAAACATAAATGTTAATCGCACCCAATTCGAGAACCGACAAAATGACAAGCGTAAAGCCGCGTAATCAACCAAGCATTCCTGACAAAAACTGAGTTTGCACTAAATTCATTACAAAACTGATAAACCAGCGTAAAATTCATATGCAAATCATCAAGAATTTGTATATGATTTATAATCGTGAGTTATTTAATTAATGATTATTGAAAGGGTTTATTATGGCTGCAAAGGAAAATACTGAACCGAATCGCACAGAAAAGGATTCAATGCCATTTACAAAAGATATGCCTGCTGATGGTGAGGAAAAAAGCATTGAGGAAAATGTTCAGTGGGAAGAAGGATTTAACCTTCGTGCAATGACCTCGACATTCATCATGCTTGTTATCTGGATTGTGTTTTGGGGTTGGCTTTGCTTCAAAGTTTTCATCGAATTGTCTGAACCCAGATACAGAGATGTTACAGCATTTAATGCTGACGGTGATCTGAAATCAGGTGAAGAACTGACGAAAATGAAAACAGAATTTGAAGCAATACGAAAACAGCAAGAAGAAGAAATTATCAAACTCAAAGAAGAAACAAAAGATCCAAAAAAATCCAAAGAGCTTGAGAATAAAGTAATTATTATGCCGACTGATGTTATCCGGCACGGTATTTGGCAAAAACAGCTTACTAAGGAAGAGCAGAAGGGTTGGACGACGTTTTACAAGAAAATCAATGGAAAAACTGTTATTGCCAAAGATAAATACGATAAAATTTCTGATAAAATCGAGCAGAGAAAATGGATGATTGTTAAAACCCAGTTTGCATTTTTGGGTGAAAATAAAGTCAATTTGTATGTTTTCCTCGTGATTGCCGGTTTGCCGTTCCTCATGATTCTATACCGAGCGATTTATAAGAAAGTTTCGGTATCTTACGTTTTAACCGATTATCGGCTCTTGATTCGTGAGGGTTTGTTCGTCAAACGCGAATATCAGATAAGATTGATACAGATAAAGGATTTAGCGGTTTATCAGGGCTTAATTCAGCTTGTTCTCGGTGTGGGTACAATTCACGTTTATTCAAATGATGCGGATACACCGGATACAAACCTTGACGGCATAAGAGAACCGGTAAAACGCAAAGAGACAATCTTCAAAATTTCCGAGCAAAAGAAGAAATCCAAGGAATTTTACATGGGGCAAGCTTAGCTGGTAGTGAGATAAATCATCATGCAAGTATAAATCAATGTTTGTCAGAACCAAATTCAAGAAACCCGAGCATTGTGCCCGGGTTTTTTCATTTTATTTATGATTTTAATAAATCATGCGGTTTGCAGATTTACCGACGTCGATGCTTGCGTGACCTGGGACGTAAGCGATTCGACTTGGTTTTTGAGTTATCTGGCTCAATTTCGTCTATCTCGTCATCAGACAATTCGACTATTTCGTCATCAGTTGAGGATTTCAGCATTGGTGGGGTGCTGTTGATCTCTTCAAAATCATCAATTTCCTCTAAATCGTCAATCTTTTCGAGTTCAATATCGTCATATCCTTCAATACTATTAAGCTTTGTAGGTGGATTAATAATATTGGATGTTGGCAAAATAGGTGGTGGTGGATTGAGAACTTCACCATCAGCAGTCTGTGGAAGACTTTGAATCTGCTCAATTTCGAATGCTTTTTTCTGTTTTTCTTCAATCGAGGGCGGTGCTTCAAGAATCAGGTTTTCATTAAGTTTAAACTCACTTTTCGGCTCGATAATCTTTGATGCGCTTCGCTTTAATTTTAACTTAGGTTCGTTTGGTGATTCGATGTCTGAAAGCGGTCGTTTGTTCTCTGCTGATTTGAACAATCCTTCGTCTTTCGAACTGCCACCTGCTTCCGAAACTTCCAAGTCAATAAACCGTGAGGACGGATTGTTTAAAGTCTGCTGAACTCTCAGTTTTGGTTTGTGCTTTATTTTGCTGAAATTCTGATCGGTCTGATACGAAGATTTCATCGACAATCTCGTCGGACCTTTCTTTATCGAAATTTCTGATTCTGTCAAACGTTTTTCATTTGTGCTTGTGATGTTGTCTTTACCCGCGACAGTTGATTTTGGCTGAGCTGTTGTCTGTTGAATATGCAAATCCAGAGAATTAAACGCATCTTGTGGTGAACCATGTTTTGAGGACAATTCTTTGGATTTCTGATACGCTGACATAATGTCATCTTTTGCAAGCTGAAACTTTTTAGAAATCCAATTGAGTTTTGCAATTTCTGCTGGTGCTAACGTTTCAAGAATTGTTATGGCTTCGTTGTATTGTGATTGGTTGATTTTATTATCCAGCAGTAAAATGGCTATTATTAGCTTTTGTTGATCTTTCATCATCCACCTCATCTATATTCACAAAATAATATTATATGAAAATCTTTCACAATATGTACAAATATTGAGAAATTCACGCAACATCGATTAATACTGCCTTTAATACCGAGTTTATTTAAACTCAGGAAATTTATTTTTGAATGATACAAACAAGTAAAAATATGTTTTATACAAATCAAGTTTAATTCTCAGTGCTTTGATTTCATATTCCATCAATTCAGCTTGCGAATCAAGGACATCGAAAAAAGTTGTTACCGATGCCTGTCCTTTGACGATTTCCTGGTGCATCAAGCGTTTTTGGACTAAAAATCCATTTATTGAATCATATTTCTTTTTCAGTGTGTCGAAGGCAAAAAGCGCGTTCTCGATCTCCTCGTTTAGTCGGGCTAAAACTTCATCAGCATGTTTCTGTGCGATGAAAACCTGTGCTTTTGCCATATATTTTCTACCAATACCAAAATCCCAAAGAGGTAATGGAATCTCAATTAACGCATTCAAACGCTGGTTATCGCCGTCGTTATCGAATTCATATGCGATGCCGATTTTTAACTTTTTCAAATGCTGACCGGCGAATTTAATTAATTCAGCTTCTTTTATCGAAATCTGCTGTGTTGCTGACATGTAAGCGGGATGATCCTTAATCCAGCGTTCTTTGTCAACATCAGTAAACGCATTTCCGTCAACGCTGAAATTGCTTTTGCTGGTTACAAAAACGTCCTGAAACTTTGGTGCACCGAGTGTCAGAGTAAAATCTCCAATTAGATGTTTGATATTGTTTTTCGCCTGCTCAAGCATTAGTAATTCGTCTTCGAATAAAAGTTCAGCATCAGTTTTGAGTCGGTTGTGTATTAGAAGCTCATATTTCGTTTTAAACCCCGATTTCACCTCGTTTTCGACTATATCGAGTTGTTTTTCTCTGGCAATTTTCAGCGTTTTCATGTGGTCAATAATTTGAGTTTGAATCCAATATTCGAAAAAAGCAGTTGAAGACAGAATTTTAATCTTTTGCTCAGCATCAATTAAATTCCATGATGCCTTAACAAGCTCCGCCTGCGAAATTCGCTTATCTGCTGCAATTCCTCCTGAAATGTCAATCGGTTGTAAAATTCTCAAGCCTAATCGACTTTCATTGATACTTTGCTTTGACTTAAGCGGTAGAGAATCAGCATAAATGCGCATTTCAGGATTCTCAAGCACACCAGCTTGTGTTTTGTAACCTTGGGCAGAATGAACATCAGCTATTTTCTGTTGAAGCCACGGATTGTTGAATTTAACAAGCGTGTAAAGCAGCGATAAATTTACACCATCAACTATATCCGCTTTTAATTCTGTTATGGAATTCTGAGAAAACTGATGAGTCGGCAAGTCAGTAATGTCAGTATTAATCGGAGTCATCGGTCTTTTCAATTCGCCGGACTGTGTATATATATCCGCGGATGTTGTGCATCCTTGATAAAACAAGCTGCAGATGATAATTGCAAGTAAAATTACTTTTTTCATATCACTCATTCGATTAAACAAGTCAAAACATTTAACTTTAATGACATGCCGTTTACAAGAAAATGTTGCTTTGAAGCCAAAAAACCGGAAATGAAATTTATCTTTTGTTTTTTTACAAAAGTACTTTGTACTTAATTTTGTGTTTATAATTTTACTAATGGCTATTACTAAGGTAATCAGAATGCAGAATTGATATAGAGCATTATCAACAATATTGCTTTAATGAGCTCAGATTAAGAAAAATGGTTTTTATTGCAGGTTGATTTTCTGAAAAAAAAATACAATAAGTGATATTCTATGATAAGGCATGAGATAAAGTATCAGTGAAGTATTAGTTTTGAGTGTTAATATTGTCAAAAATGCAAATAGTTTGGAAAAATTGGGGGAGAATTGGCAAATTAGACAAAACGCTAAAATAAGCCGATGATTAGATTTCAACTTTCTATTATACAGTACAATGAATAGTAATTCGAATGAGACAAAATTTCAAACCTTAATAAGTGACTTTATTGGAAACATCAAGTCATTCGGAGCATATTCTGCATCAAACCTTTCGTTTTGGCACCCTCTCGTGACACCAAGCGAGTACAAGCTTCAACAAATCCTGCATCAGCATTCTGAATATGACTTATTTTTCAAGTTTTATCTGATGCTGAAATTTCGATTCGGCGAATCACTTTCGGATTTTTCCATTAATTATTATATGAAACTGCTTAACCAGAATAAATTCAGCAGCTCAGTTTATGATAGAAATTTGCTATATCTTATCGAATTATTTTTGTTAATTGAAAAAAAACAAGAAATCACCAAGATAATTTGTCAAATATTGGAAGAGAGAATAAAAAAAAGCACAAATGATGACACTTTTCCAATGCCTGTGTTTTCTGCGGTTTACTTGCTCTTGACAGATGAATTCGAAGAAATTCCATTCGAATTCTTGATTTACATTAAAGACAACTTTCTTAAGTTGCAAGTATTTGATAACTCCAAGAACAAACTGCTTTTCAGCAATTTTCTTTCATACGGCTATGATCGTGAGATATTGAACGAAGATGAATTTTGTGTCATGCTTAAATCTATGAATTATGTGCCATTAAGCGGAACATACAACAACTTTATGCAAGTTGTAAGGTTGAAGTACAAGGTTTCTTATGGCAGCAGATCTGACGGATTTATTAGAAAATATAATCTCAAACTTCTCGATAATTTCAGTAATTGCACTGATAATGATTTCGCAATTAATGGAAAATTCAAGATTCACAATCATTGGTGCGGGCGAAACATTGTACTGAAAACACTTGAAATCTTAACTAAACAACCGAATTTAAGCACAAATATTTTTGAGGATACGCCAGAATCCACACTTTGGTTCATTTTACGCAATCTTTGGCATATCGAAAACGATACATTGGAAAAGGATTTGACATCGGAGGACTTGAAGCAATTCAGTGAAGCAACTTTGCTGACATTCGCATTCATTGCACCTTCATTTGCTGGATTAGCGGAGAAAACAATCGGATTGCCAGGACTTGAGCAGCTTGCACTTTGGAACATAAGTCATAATTCCATCGAATACACGGAATCACCAGCATATCCTTATATCAAGCGATCTCAGAATGCAATTTACGAGGAAATTTCAACCCTTTACTGCTTTTCACTTGAACAACATCGTTATGAAAAGCTTGAAATAGGCTGGTTCCGTGATTTGCTTGAAATTATCGGGGAGTCGAAACTTAAAAAGCTGTTAAATTATCTGCCTCTGCCATTTCCCGAAAAAAGAATGAGAACACGAGAAATTGCTGAAATGCTGCTTTCAGGGAAGATGAAAACCAAAGACACCGCAATCAATATCATCGCAAAATATCCATTTTTCAATAATCAAGATGAATTACGAAATAATATTAATTTGATATTGAAATATATTGGCGAAGTACTGGTCTCAAGCAAAGCGAAAAAACAGAAAATTCTTCCGAAAATTTGGGCATATTTAATCAACACTGCAAACTATTTTGAGAAAATCGACATCAGCGACCTGCTTTTACCCCAATATATTGATATTTTCCAAAAACCGGAAGCAAAAATAATCAAGATTTCAACCAGCACAAAAGCTTCAAAAATGAAGTCAAAGAAATCAAAAAAAGAAAATATCTACATTGATGTGGATACAACTGAATTTCACAAGCTTAAGATTCGCGTTCGTAAAAACGACAAGGATATGAAACGTGTTACTCGAGCTATAAAACAGCATCGCGAATACAGGGAAATGGATTACAAAATAAATTTCCTTAATGAGTTTATTGATAGATTCTCCCAGGAATACGAATCAAGGATTGTTAAGAACCGTTGTTCAAAAGCGTCTTTTTGGGCTAAAACAAAGAACACAGGCTTGGAAAGTTTTTTAACGACAATGATTTTCAGTGTAAATGAAGATTTCGGCTTAATAGAATGTAGTGATAGCGGATTAATGATGAATACCGTTGAAGGCAGGCAAATCACTATTGAACCCAATGATCTTATGTATTTGGCAAATCCAATGCAGATTCATCAGTCGGGAAAATTTATTAAATGTGCGGAAGCTCTGGTCAAACGCAGAATATATCAACCTACATCCCAAGTGTTTAGTGAAGTTTGCTCGAAAAAAGAATGCGCGAAAATAATAAATAAGTGGAGCACAATTAGTTTCAACCAGTCAGTGTTTAATGAAGCTCTAAAGAAAAGGGGTTGGAACGTCAATAGCATCGGTAATATCTGCAAATATGACAACATCAACGTCCTGATTGTTAAAATCTTCACAAAAAATGACAGCCAATTCCCTTATAATTCACCAATTAATGCAATTGAAGATATTCAGTTTTTTAATAAAAACACTAACAAAACATTATCTTACATGGATGTTGACGACAGCATCATTAATGAAATATATGACGATTTACATTTAGCATTGTCAGGTAGTTCGATAACAGCACTTAATCATTCGTTCTCAGCGATGCTTCAGACTTTTATTAAGTTGTATCTTGAGTCAGTGGGTTTCAAAAATGTTGAATTTGCCGATACCATATTATCATTTGTTGTACCTAATACTAAAAAGTCGATTGAGCTAACACTTGATGACATTTATCCGCTTTCCAACAACGGCATTTGCATAACACAAAATGAGTTGAGCGATTACACAAATGCTTCCTTTGACTGGAATTATTATCCCCACAATGTTTCTCCGTTCTGGAGGATTGCATTACGCGGTTTGAAAGCTAAAATTCTCAAAGTTTATCCCTATTTTGAAGCCTAAAAAGCATAGCCAATTGCATTATTCATGTTTGTAAATTAATATGTTTATTCCAAACAGTGTGAATTTTAATGGTAATTTGAAGATGAAATTCAGCATTTCTGCGGTATTGTTGATTTGTGTAACTTTCGGCTGTTGCAGCGTTCCGAAGGATTTGATACTCGCAATTGATGATAATTTTTATACTGCAAAAGCCAAACTTGAAGCGATTAACTCACAAAAATCAGGTAGAGGTCTTTTGAGTGAAATGTATTTCGACGATGAGTCAAACCAAAGCAAAGCAATGTGGTACTTGCTGCCTGATAATACTCTACTTGGAATAAATACTTTACTGCAAGACGCTGACGATGTTGAAAAAGGAAAAATCACAAAAATTCTGCTTGGTGAAATAGGCACTGGATTTAGAGATAAAATTCATTGGGATATGCAGGTGAAAACGCATTTTCATCGCTTGAATCTAGCAGACCACACAAAAACTCCAATTTTAGATAAAACAATTGTATTAGAGGTCGGACACGATTACGCAGAGATGCTTAAAAGTGCCAAAAATAAGGGTTGCAACGATTCAGAATTCAAATACGATTACACGCAAAATGAAAACGTAAAATATAATTGGCTGCAATTGCCGGATAAAACAATCGTTCAACTCTGCGGTTTTCGTGACAAAAGTGAAAAGTATCTGAAATTAGTGGATATCAAGGTATGCAATTCGGGTGTTCTTTTTGAAAGGAATGTGGAATCTTGGTATTCAGCAAGAAGTGTAAGAATCACGGATATAGGAAAGAAATTATGGGGAATCGACATACAATCATCATATTTCAACATTTACAAGGGCATGCTGCTTTCAGATGCTTTGAAAACGATGAAGTTAGCGAAATGCGATCAGATTTTAAGCAAAGACATCGATGATTTAATGAATATCAGAATCCTTAGCAATCGCTGGGACAAGGAAATCCTGCTAAAACGTGAGTTTTTCAGATTTCAAATAAATGAAAACACTGAATTGCTGATTTTTACAAGTGTGCCTGTCATTGGTGCGTATAAAAAAGTTGATTGTTTGTACGCAATTACCGAAGTGCCAGATTTAAAAACATCAAAATCAGAGTGCTGTTTGGTTGAATTCGAATTTATAGATCTGGTGGAGCCCTTTATGTCCCAATGGTTTGAGCAGATTGACTAGCTGCCGATATTGCGTATGACAAGGTCTTTCAATTCGTTAGCCAGCATTTCAAGTTTTGCAATTGGTTTCCCTTCGACCATAATGCGTGCCAGCGGCTCGGTTCCTGAATATCGGAAAACGATTCTGCCCCAACCCGTTGTTTTCTTCTCGATTTCCTTAATTTTTGCATAAACTTCGGGAATTGTTTCAAGTGCTGGTTTTGACGAGACCTGAACATTAATGGAAAGTTGCGGCATTTTTATCAGAGGATTTGAGAGTTTAGCAAGAGTTTCATCGAAGTGTTTCATTGATTTTAGAAGCTCAATTGTGCTTAGCAGTCCGTCACCAGTTGTGAAAGCTGGCGTACCGGTGTAAATCAGATAATGCCCGGATTGTTCTCCACCGAGTACGTAATTTTCCTTCAGCATCAACCTGCTGATGAATTTATCCCCAACATCGGTACGAGCGAATGAGATGCCGATTTTTTCAAGTGACATTTCAAGTCCAAGGTTTGTGATTAATGTACCGACAACTTGTTTATGATTCAGATCGCCGCTTTCGCTGAGCCGTTTTGCAACAATGTAAAGCCAATAATCACCGTCGCGAACTGTGCCGGTTTCATCGATGTACATCGCTCTGTCAGCATCACCGTCGAAGGAAACACCGATAAAATCTTTCATTCCGACCATTTCCGAAGCTAGAATTTCGGGATGAACCGCGCCACAATTTACATTAATATTTTTCCCGTCTGGTTTGCATGAGATTGATTTTACATCGCAACCGAGTTTTGCGAAAAGTTCAGGTGCAATTTTATGAGCAGCACCGTTTGCGCAGTCGATGAAAATTCGCTTTCCTTTGAATGCATTTACACCGCCAGCTCTTTGAATCAGTGCTTCCAAGTATTCCTTGTATCCATCTTTTGTTATTTCACCAATCTTAGCGACTTCTGATGCGAAATCTTCAGTGTCAAAATATTTCTCAATCTCAAGCTCAAAATTTTCGCTAACTTTGTAACCATCAGCATCGAAAATTTTAATCCCGTTATCCTCGTACGGATTATGCGATGCGGAAATTACTATTCCTGCGTTTGCCTTATGAAACCTTGTCAAGTAAGCAATTGCAGGGGTTGGCAGCACGCCAACATTAATAATATCAATGCCTGTTCGTTTTATAGAATCGATTAAAATTTTGGTAATTGGTTTGCTTGACAGGCGGGTATCCATGCCTATCACAACAGATAAACATTTTTCATCTTTGAAATTATTGATGATTGCAGTTGCAATTGCTTTGCCCCATTTCACAAGGTTTTCAATGGACAAAACACCTTCATATGCCCTGTTTCGAATTCCATCTGTTCCGAAATATTTCATTGACATTCCTTTGAAGTTTCCCATTAATAAAATTCGGAATTTACTGAGTATGTTTTAGCATTTTTTCAGATATATGACTGATAATCAGAGAATTATATCATCGATATCGAATATAGGTCCTTCTTTGCATACACGCTTGTAACCTGCGAGAGTTTCAACGACGCACCCGTTGCATACGCCGAATCCGCATGCCATTTTTTCCTCAAGCGAGAAAAATGCTGAGATGGTTTTTTCATTTTGCATTGATTTAATGAGCTTGGCGAGTGCTTTGGTCATAGCGTCGGGACCGCAGCTTAGGACTAAGATTTTTGCTGTTTTTTCGATGACAGCAATTTTGCTCGTGAATAATTCTGTAACAAAACCCTTAAATCCATTTGTGCCGTCATCGGTCGCAATTTCCAGATTATTTTTCGCATTTTCACCAAGATTATTGATGTAGGGAAGCTCTTTTTGTGTTTTCGCACCAAGCAGGAAAAATGCTTGATAGTTAAGCTTATCAGGCGGAAAAGTATGCAGAAAAAAATTCAACGGTGCTGCACCAAATCCTCCGCCAACTAAAAAAACATTGTCAAATCCATCTGGATTTGGAAAAGAATTTCCAAGTGGATATGAACATTCGACAAATTCACCAACATTAAATTTCGACAAATATTCTGTGCCGATGCCTACAACTTTGTAGAGAATCCTCATAACCCGATTATTAACGTCGAAAACCGAAAACGGGCGCGGTAGCAGCAAATCCGTACGGTTCGGGAACGCAATCATAACAAAATTCCCGGGTTCAATGTTCAATTTATGTTCAAGTGCTAAATCGAGAATGAAATAACTGCTGCCAAGGGCAACATTAGCAGTAATTTTCAGGTTTTCATGAAAAAACATCAAGATTACCGAATTAGTGTTTTTTTTGTATAATGTTTAACAATCTGTAAAAGAGAAACAAAATTACAGGGTGAATTAAAGCTTTTTTTGTTTAAAATAATAACAAAAACTTATAGGGGGAAATATGAAAGTCAAAATTTTTACACTGATATTAATTGCATTATTTGCAATTACCTTTGTTTCAGACATAAACGCAGGTTTGCGAAGTGATGGTAAAAAAGCATTGTCGAAAGCAAAAAAACTCGTGAAAAATTCGCGAGCAACAAACGATGAGGTAATTGCAGCACTAAAAACTCTTGAAACGTGGTCAGACAAAGATATCACAGAATTTCTCATTGAAGAAGCATTGCCTATTCTCCTTAGAATGCCTGACAAAAATCCCTCATATAAGCAGGCGATTAAAACTCTTAAAATGATGACAGATGCTGACTCACAGAAATATCTGAAAAAGCAGGTTTTCAATAATAAAATTGATGGTTCATTACGATCCGATATATTGGAGAAAATTCTCAAAGAAAATGCAGACAAAGAAACGATAATAAAAGCGTTTGAAGATGATGCATGGGAAATAAGGACAAGAGCACTTTGGTTCATCAGCGAAAGAACAATGCTGGAAGAAGAGTTCTTTCCGTATCTGAAAACACTTATCAAAGATGAACTAGTAGCAATAAAAGTTTATTGCGTAATACTTCTGAAAAAATACGCAAACAAGGACAGGAAAAATCGCGACCGGTTCATTGAAATTGCAGAAATCTTTATTGAAAGAATCGAAAACGACAATTCACGAATCCGGGGCGATAGTGTCAAGGCATTAGAAGTAATTTCAGAACAGAAACTTGGCGATGATGTTGCTGTTTGGAAGAGTTGGTTAAATAGTGTTAAAAAAGGTGAAAGCATCACACCAAAAGAAGGCGATGGAAAAAGAACACGTGCTACTGGGATATATCACGGCATTGAAACATATAGCAGGCGGCTTGTTTACATCATTGATATGTCAAGTTCAATGGAAGAAGACGTGGATCCGGAATTAACAAGAGATGCAAAGAAAAAAGGCGAGGAAACAAAAGGTAACGAAGAAGGTGATGGCAAAGATGATAAAAGACGCAGAAAAATCGATTGGTCAAAGATAAAAACTAAATATGACCTGGCAAAAGCTGAGCTTCTTCGCTCGATGTGGGCACTGCCGGAACCCAAGAAAGATAAAAAGAAAAGTAAGTACAAAGATGAAGGTAACGTAGCATTTACAATCATTGCATACAATTCAGACATTGAAATATGGGAAGAGAAACTCGTTGAATCAACGGAGAAAAACAAAATCCGCGCTGAGAAATGGATTGAGAGATTGAAAACCGGTAAAAAAACTAATATCTACGGCGCGCTTACTACCGGATTTAACCTCGCTGAAGGAAAACTCCAGAAGGAGAAAAAAGCAGCAGATACAGGCACTAAAGGTAAAGACCAGGAAATTCAGGTTGACACGATTTTCTTCCTCACTGACGGTTATGCGACAACAGGTAAATACTTTGGTGGTATCGATGAAATCAAGAATGTGCACGACACAAATTTCGATGGAAAATTATCACGTGCTGAATTCCGCAAAATGTTCAGCGAAGTGTTCACCGAGGAAGAAGTTATGGCGCTATTCGACTCGTTTGATGATGATAAAGATGGAAACATATCTTATTCAAAGGGCAGCAATACAAAAACGGAGTTTGATGAATCAGTCGGCAAAGGCGGAAAACAAAGCAAAAAAGCAATATTTTATTATTTTCAGATGGAGGGAATGCTTAGAGAAATCGGACAGCGTAACGAGCTGCTGAAGATTCAAGTACACACAATCACAATCGGGAAATCAAGCGAAGCGGATTACACAACTATGCGGAAACTAGCACAAATGACTGGTGGCGATTATGTCCGACTTGGTGCACTTGATGAACGAAAATAATAATAAAAAAACGTAAAAGAGGAAATTTTGTTTCCTCTTTTTTTTGTAAAAAACTCAATATTTGGCTATTTTTTAAATAAAAAGCAATAAATGTAGTATGTTTATTAAATTTTTGCTTATTTATTATTTTTTTTTCATATTTTATAATTATAATTTTATATAAATACATTGTAGTTTGTTCGCAGATTTTGGAGCATGTCGTTATTCAGTTAAGGAGGTTATTATGCCTATGAAAAAGAGTGGAGCGAAGGTTGCGAAATCCAGTACAGGCAAGGGATCAGCAGCTAAGACGGCGAAAAAGAAGCCCGTTGCGAAAAAAACGGTTAAGAAGGCAACGCCCGTGAAGAAGTCACCAGCAAAGAAAGCCACAACCGCGAAGAAGTCACCTGCAAAGAAAGCTACAACCGCGAAAAAAGCTGTTGTAAAGAAAGCGCCTGCAAAGAAAGCAACAATGACGAAAAAAGCAACACCGGCGAAAAAAGCACCAGCAAAGAAAGCACCAGCGAAAAAAGCAGTTGCAAAAAAAGCACCAGCGAAAAAATCTGGATGTAAAAAACCTGGATGTAAATAAGCAACTGCAAAAAGTCCGATAGAAAATTTAGCGGATAATAAATATTTTTTTCAGGTAAATCAGCAACCTGAACAGGATTTCGTGTTCTATAATATCAGAAATTAGGACACGGCTCTACACTATCGTATTACTTATGCTATAACTGGAAAATATCTTGTTTCGGAGGAAAACATGCGACTTCGATTAACCGTATTTATTTTCACGCTAATAATAACAGCTTTATTCAGTTCTTATGATATAACACTTTCAGAGGCAAATGATTCACAAACAATGAAGTTTTTAGATGGCAGTGTTTATCAAAATCGAAGAACTGCATTGCGGGAAATCCTTGAGCCGATTGATGCGATTTCCATATTGAAAGCATATGTCGAAGATGAAAATGTCTATTCTCAAAACTCACTAAACAAGGAATTTGAATATCTTACCGGGCTAAACGCCTATGATAACAAGAAGCAGGTTTCGGGAACCATACTCATTTTAAGTTACAGGGCAAGTTTCATCCTGTTGAATGCTTCTGACAATAATACTTTCAATCATCTGAAAAATTGGGTCGTAAAAAACTCGGGGTTTTCAAAGAACCAGGTATTAATGTTTGATGACAATGTTATCGCATCCCTGAAATATTATTATTCGCATGAATCTCTAGTTTTGCTACAACAGCTTGAATCCAATGGCAAAAGAGTTTTCAGAAATAAAGAACTGGTACAGTGGTCGCAGAAATTTGTCGGAACACCAATTTATCCTGATGCACTTGAATTCAATCCCGATTATCTTGTCGCTAAAATTGCGCGATATAAAAATGCAGTGGAAAAAGCGAAACTGGAAAAAGCAGCGAAAATCGTTGAGCAAGCACTTCTCAATGTTGCTCAGTTTATGCCTAAAACGTATCCAGCAGGGGAGAACTCGTTATTCATCGATAATATGCTGCTCTTGGAAATTAAGAGCAAAATTATGCAGCTTGCGATGGGAATTAAGGCAACACCGCTTTTTAGCAAGGAGAACAACAAACTTGAAGGATATTTAATCGAAAAGCTGCCGAAAGACCCACTTTTCAACAAACTTCATATTTTCGAGCAGGACATCATTGTTTCAGTCAACGGGAAAACACCGAATTTCTCATCAGAACTTCAAAGTTTACTCACCGATTTATCGAACCAAGGTGGGACTTTGACTATCGAAATTAAACGAAACGGAAAGCTGCTGAAACAACAGTACAACGTTGTTTCACCAAATTCTGTTGGTGCGGTTGAAGTTGAATTATTGAAAAAACTTTTTGCAGATACTGCGAAAAAGCTTGGTGCAACAGGACTCTCACCATTGAAAATTTACGAGATTAAAAACGGTAAATATGCTGAAATAACCGATGTTGTTAAACTTGAACATTCAATTATCCTGAGTGTTGGTGCTGCCGTTAACGGCTACGTAGCAAAAGCAATCAAGACGATTAATATTCATGACGAAAAGTATAAAATCGCTGAGATTGAGGAGATTGTTGCTAAATCAGCGATACAAACGAGAGAATTGCTCGAAAAGAATACTCCATTTGCACGAATAAAATCGGAAATTATGGAAGAATTCAAAGTTTCAGTGGATTTTACTCATGCTGGCATTTTTTCAAGCAGCATTTTCCCAGAAGAACTAGTGACTGACAAACAATGCGTTTATCAAATTCGACTTAGCTTGGGAAATTACATCTTTGAGATAAACTCGTTTGTGCTGATGAATGCTGGCAAGGATGCTAAAGAATTCTTGAACAAAAATATTCGCAACTTCCGCACCGACAATGAAAAAATATATGAAGAATTTCGCGATGCAGGTCTTGATATCACTCCAATTTTGCATACATCCGCTAACATGCCAGATGGAAAAATGATTGCTGCTAAGGTTAAAAACCTGTCAGTTGGAATTTTTATGACAATGCCGTTTCAGGTTGGTGATTTAATTCTTGAAATTAACGGTACTCGTGTTTTTGATTGCGTTGCAAATGGAATTCTGCTGGATTTCAAAAAAGGTAACGTAAAGCCGTTTGTTGCTACAATTGTTCGAGGTGGAAAAACACTTGTGATAACCACAAACTCAAGCTTTTTCAAAGGATTTAAGTTAAATACATTGTGCGGTGCAACTGAGCGTGATTTTTTTACATATACTGGGAAACTGGATGAAAAGAATTATAGAAATCGAACGCCGATGAGTGTGCAGGCAGGTTTGACAGCAAGTTACATCTGTGATATTTTGTCAAAAAATGGTTTTAAACCGCTACCAAATTTGGGAAAAGATAATACAGATTATTTCCTGCGTTCCGCTAATGAGCTTGAAAAAACTGATATTGCTGGGATTTTAAGAAATAGACATCCATTGATTGAACCAAGTCTGCTTCTTAAAATATCTGTTCCGTATGATTTTTCTAAAGATAAAGATGCGGTAACACCTGAAAACGTTGACAAGCAAGTTGCTTTGGGAATTCTTGTTTCGCAAATGCTCGCTGCGAATCAGGATGTCGATATTCTGTTGCATTTTTATTCGCAGGTGAAACAACCTCTTAGTCTTGACACAGAAACATCTCTAGCATTAATAGACAAATACAAAAACGTTGTAGCAGTTAGTTTTGCTTTTGATGATAATGTGCAAAATGTTGCGGTTGAGTATGATAGCGAAGTATTTTTCAAGTTTATTGCAGAAGAATTCAAGCTTTCGATTGGACTTTTTGGATTGGACAAATTATCTGCGAAACTTGTGAAAAATATACAAACAGATTCGCTTGAAAAATATATGTCATTGAAGATTGGGCGACTCAGATTCGTAATCCCAGCAAAATCGGATGTTGCATTAAACTCTCTGAAAACTGCGAGAATGGTAGCGTTGATTCCAACGATTTATAGCAATGTTCAGGAAATCGAACGAAAACGCCTAATGAAAATCTCTCAGGAGTTTGCAGATTTGCAGAAACTTGCGGAAACGGTGAAAGAGGGTGAGGACGCGAAAGCGAAAGAAATAATTGGTGAAATTGAAGAATTTGTAAAAAAGAATCCTGAATATAAGGATCGTTTTACGCAAAATATGAAGGATTTAACCGGGATTATTGAGCGTTCGAAAGCAGAACGTGAACGACTGGAGAAGATAAAAAAACGTCGGGAAATGCTTCTTAAATCTGGGTTGGCTGTGAAAGAAGATGAAGATAAGATTGCTAAGAAGCTGACGACTGATATTGAAATCTTTATCGAGGCAAATCCAGCTGAGAAACCTCATTTTGTAAAGGTTTTAGCGCATCTTGAAGCTGTGATAAAGAAAGCGAAGGATGAACGAGCAAGACTTGGGAAAATCAAAGAACGTAGAGAAGAATTGCTTGGTTTGTGCGAAAAAGTCAAGGAAGGCGATGAAGAAGCAGCAAAGAAGCTGATTGATGAGATTTTCGCGTTTATCAAGGAAAATCCCGCTGAGAAAAAACATTTCACAAAAGCACTTGAGAAATTGGCAGCCATTATTAATCGTGCAGAAGAAGAACGTGCTGAGATTGCGAAAATAAAGAAAATTCTCGAAGAATTAATCAGACTCGGAAAAGAATCAAAAGATGAAGAACAAGCACGAAAAATAAGAGCCCGGATAATGACTTTCATTGAGAAATATCCCAAAGGTAAGGAACAGCTTGCGGAAACAGTTATTCGACTTGATAAAATAATCAAGGGTGCTGAGGATGAACGAGCCAGACTTGCGAAAATAATAGAACGTCGCGAAGAATTACTTGCTTCGAGTGCAAAAGTAAATGATGAAGATGCTGCTAAAAAGCTGATTGCAGAGATAGAAACATTCATCAAGGAGAATCCCGGTGAGAAAGAATCTTTTGCAAAAGCATTAGAGAAATTGAATGAGATTATTAAGCTAGCAGAAGCAGAACGTGCAAAAATACAAGCACTCAAAGACAATTTATTAAAAGAATACAGTGAATTGAAGGACGATGATCTGAATAAACTCAAAGATTTGACTGAAAAAATAGAATTATTTATTAAGAATTATCCAACTGAGAAGAAAAATTTTGAAAAACTTCTTGAGGATCTGAATGCAAGGATACAAAAGGTCGAGGATGAGCAGGAACACTTGGCGCAGCTTGCGATAATTGATAGTTGGTATGAAGGCAAGGTGGAAAATTTCGCTGCGGATGAATATTTGTTTGGCATCGGAAAAGCACTTTTTACAACGAATAAAAACAGTGAAGAATCGCAGAAAAATGCTATCGAGAAAGCAAAATACGATTTTAGGAAACATTTTAAGGATATGGACAAAGCTCTGAAGCTGGCGAGAGATGAGCATAGTCGACTTGACTGGCTTGTACGCTCTCACGTCAAAGTTAAATACGATGTCGCTGAAACCGTTGAAATGCTTACATTAGATACGAAAATCATTGGCAAAGCATGGGATACAAAGAAAAAGACTGTTTATGTTTTGATTACTCTCAGTAAGATAGAAATTGCTGATGCTTTGGCTGAGCAATTATCAGAAATACACAACAATCTGGCAAAAGCGATTGAGCAAATCGAGACATTGCAGCAGGAAGATAAACATTTGTCCGCTGCGAAGCATATTATCCTCGTTTTTCAGCTTCATCAAGATTACAAAATCAAGTCTGCGGAGTTGAAACTTGTTGCACCTGCAGACTATGAAGTTGCTGAATCACCTGAGATTAAATTGGACGAATTGATTGAAGAGTTTAAAAAACTCAAGCCGAATTTGTCATTGCTGATAAAGGCGGAAGCGAAGTATAAGGATGTACAGGGTGAAATTACTGAGAAAGCAAATGATGTTGGTGCTTATGACATTTCATCGAAAGTCAGAGATACAGAGAAATTGCTGTCAACGAAGATGCTTTCGACGAAGCTGCGTGATGCTTCAATCAGTGATATGCTAACCTGGCAAAGCGAAGATTGGAAGCGCGAAGCACCTGAGACAAAATATGCGGTTCTTGTGCAGATTGATATTGAGATTGTTGAAAGTGCTGACTCCAACGGCAAGAAGACTTTCGATGCGCATGGGAGATATAAGTTTGATATTGTTGACATTGCAACCGGCAAAATTGTGCTGACAAAGGTTTCAAGCGATGAAGATTTTGAGAAATCGGCTGGAACTGACAAAACTGAATCAAGCGTGACAAACATTTGTCGCAAAAATCTCGCAGAATTAATTACTCTGGAAATCCTGACGATTTTCAAATAATGCCATTCAATGCATCAGAATCAGCATTTTGAAAGATTTTTAGGTTTTACGATTATTTTACTGCATCGACGATTTTTTGGGCAGCATCTGCCATGCTCTCAGCTGGGATGATATTTAATCCTGATGCATCAAGAATAAGCCGACCTTCTTCGCTTTTATTGCCTTCTAGACGAACGACAAGGGGAACATTGACCCCGATTTCCTTTGCTGCTGCCACGATTCCCTGTGCAAGAATATCGCCACGCATTATTCCGCCGAAGATATTCACTAGAATTCCTTTAACTTTCGGATCTTGCAGAATAATTGAGAATGCTTTCTTGACCTGTTCTTGGTTAGCGCCACCGCCAACATCAAGAAAATTGGCAGGTGCATGTTTTTCACCACCGTAAAGCTTGATAATATCCATTGTTGCCATGGCAAGACCTGCGCCGTTGACCAAACATCCGATATCACCGTCAAGACTGATGAATGAAAGTCCTGCATTATCCGCTTCGACCTCAACCTGGTTTTCTTCGTCTAAATCACGCATTTTAAGCAGGTCAGGATGCTTAAACAAAGCGTTATCCTCAATTGTGATTTTGGCGTCAAGGGCGACAACTTCCTGCTCTTGTGTAATAACGCAAGGGTTGATTTCAATGAGTGATGCATCAATTTCTACCGCGGTTTTTGCCAGATTCACAAGAAGCTTGACCATCTCAGATATAGATTTTTTCGTACGCAATCCAAGTTTGTAAACGATGTTGCGTGCTTGATACTCTTTAAGACCGGCATCAGGCAGGAACCATTCTTTAAGTATAGCATCGGGATTCTTCTCGGCAACTTCCTCGATATCCATGCCGCCTTCCGCACTCGCCATTAGAACAAGCTGATTCTTGCTTCTATCAACGGTAATAGCCAGATACATTTCGCTGTCGCGGAAGCCGCTGTTTTCGCTGTCGCGACCAGGTCGTGCAGGATCTTTCTGAATTTTCACCATTTCTTCAATCAGCACGTTTTTTACAGTTTTACCATCGGGTCCGGATTGCTTTGTAACTAGAATATTTCCGAGTATCAAGCTTGCGAAATTCCTAACTTCATCGAGTGATTTTGCAAGCTTTACACCACCGTCAAGCACCAGATTTTCGCGATTATCTTTGTGATAAATTTTCCCCTTGCCTCTACCGCCAGCATGAATCTGCGATTTAACAACCCAGCCCATTTCTGAAACGCTTTTTGCAGCATTGATTGCATCGTCAACAGTCTGTGCAACAGTACCTCGCGGAACAGGGATGTTAAACACGTTTAAAATCTGTTTTGCTTGAAATTCATGAAGTTTCATTGAACCCCCTTTATATTTCGACTACTCAATGATGAGAGATGCTGTAAATAATTGATGATTATCCCAATAATTCTCAATATCATCAAACTGTATCCGTTATTTAATTTCAAGAACGTGAAAAAAATACCGATTTAAGCGGATTCAAGCACGATATTATTTGTAAATTAATCAACTTTGTTATATTTTGTGAAAATTTGAAATTTGGAGAGATTGAAATGGACGAAGAGAAAATTTCATTCGAAGATTTCAACAAAATCAAGCTTAAAGTCGCAGAAATCACCGCAATTGATGAACATCCGAAAGCTGACAAACTTATTATACTTCAGCTTAAAATGGGTGAAGAATCAAGGCAGATTGTCGCTGGTATAAAACCTTACAGACCTGAGTTTGAAAAACTTGTGGGCAAGAAAATTATTATCGTTGCAAACCTTGAACCAGCGAGACTTCGAGGTGTTGAAAGCAACGGCATGTTGTTAGCAGTTGGCGGAAAAGAAGATGAGCCGTTCGCACTTTTAACAGTTGACGAAGATGTGCCATCGGGTCTCGACGTTACATAAAAGAGGACAACTTGAAACGCGGGAGAACAAAGAATCATAGGAGACAAGAATTTCTTCGAAAGCTTGAATGCAAATCGAAGAATAGGGTTGATATTTCCCGTGTTGACAACATTGTTTTCGTGCAAGTATTAAATCTCGGTAATGCAATGGTTGCTGTTAGTACGCGCGATATAATTGATGTGCATATCAACGGTGGTGCAATGCATGTAGTGGTTGATCTGTCTAAATGTTACAGTCTAGATTCAACTTTTATGGGCATGCTGGTGGGTTTTGGAAATCTAATCAAAGAAAAAAAGCAATTGTCAGAACGTAAAAGTGACAAAAAACCTCCGATAATTATCTCCAATGCGAATGATATGCTGATTAATCAATTGTCTTTGCTCGGTCTTAACAATATCCCGAATTTGATTCACATTAAAGAAGATTCAATTTCTTTCCCAGATATTGAATTTTACAAGATTTATGAACAACCGCTTGATAAAAACAAACGATTAAACGCAATAATGGATGCACATATCGAGTTGATGAAAATCAACGAAAAGAATCAGAAAACTTTCAAGCCGTTTCTAAAAGCGATAATCAACGAACTTGATGATATTGAGGAAAAATAATTCATAATTTAGACCAATTGTGTTGTTTTTTTGCGATTTTTGGATTTACATATCGAAAATATTTTCAATAACAAAGTTTAACAAAAAAAACTGGTTGAGATAAATCTTTATGGATGTATGCTCGATTCAGCATTCATGAGTTTTTGTGCATCATAAGGAGCGGAATATGGATATCAGCGGAATGATATCAGACGATAGAATCATCAGGATTGATATTAAAAGCAAAGAAGACGCATTAGTCAAGCTTGCGGAGCTTCTCGGTAGTTTGCAATTTGTAAATGATACTGACGACCTTGTTCGTGCGATTTTGGACAGAGAAGAGATAATGTCAACGGGTATTGGTCAGGAAATTGCTGTACCTCATGCGAAGTTAAGCAGTGTTAAAAACTTTGCGATTTCTTTGGGAATCATATCACAAGGTATTGAGTACGATTCACTTGATAAGCTTCCAGTAAAAATTATTGCGATGATAATTGCACCTGAAGGGCAGGAAAGTACATACTTGAAGATATTGAAGAAGGTTACAGAAATTTTGCGTGTGCCTGCCAATCGTGAAAAAATCATCAATTTTGAAGCACAAAACAAGCTTGGCGAGATTATTGACATGTTCAGGGAATAAGCATTTGTAAAAGTTTAATAATGGCGTATAAAGACGAATTGTTACTGAAAAATGATGAAGAATCGGATGAGGAATCCGAGGATGATGAAATTTCAGAATTTCCTTCGATAACTATCATAAACGAACCTAAAAATCCTCAAGTTACCGATAAAACAAGCTTTTGGTTTCTCAAATCTGAATTTGTTTCATTGACATTTACCTTAATAATTATTGTTTTTGCAGTTTCATTCGTCATTTATTCTGTGTTTTTCAAAAATTCTGGTGAAAACATCAATATCGTTGAGCCGGATACCGAATTTAACTACGCACTTCGAATTGACTTAAACAATGCTGAAACCCAAATGTTCGAGCTTTTACCTGGAATCGGACCTAAAATCGCTCAGAAAATCATCGATTATCGTGAAAATTCTGGTGGATTTAAGAACGTAGATGAACTTGAGCGTATCCAAGGTATAAGCTTGCGTATGGTCAACCTCTTGCGACCGTTTGTTTACGTTGAACAAAGTGAAAATACTGCCGATTAAAATCATATGCCGAAAAATGATATAATCCGGAGTCTGTGTAAAGAGATTCGCAAATGAAAAAATATCTTTTGATAATTGCAGTTCTTTTTTTATTCGGTTGCCAGGTTGAGCCGAACAAACTGAAGTTTCGTCTTCCGCTGATTTTGGAGGAAACAAACGACACTCTGCCTAAGATTGAATTCACCAGTTCGCAGCAGCTCAAGGCGTTTTATGCAAGGGAAGTCAACGGAATGAGCGTGGATTACCTGCTCAAGTATTTTATTGGAAGTCCACATTTGAGAATCCATCTTGATGATTATGAAAGCTGGGTGTACTATTTTCAACGAGTCAGACCTGGTTTACGACCACCCCATGACGTCAGACAGATTAAGAATATGTCTGGCAATCCGCCGAATCTCGCTGTTGCTCTATCAATTCAGGACAACAAAGTTACTTCAACCCATGCACCATGGTTTAGCTATGTGCCAGTTTCGGTTTCGGACACTGAAAGGTTTTTCGGAAAACCCGATAAAAGACTGCTGGGAACAGATGGTGAGGAGTTTTATTATCGATTTGTGTGTTTCACTTCGTACGAAGGTTCTCAGCAAGAGACGAATTATATTCTCAATGAAGCTGTTTTGAAAATCGTGTTCTCAGTGAACGGCAATTATAACGGCTATGATTTGTTATTTATCGATAGAAGCAAAGTTGTGATTTTTCCTGATAATTCGGTTCAGGACCCGGCAATGAATATCATTTGGAAGATGAGACGTCCATTGGACAGAAAGAATGTGGAGAAGACAACAAATGGCGCAAATAATTCATCAGATGGAGAATCGGTAGTAAATTTGATTACTTATCGAATGAACGGACTCGATAAGCCAGGTGAAGTGGCTGCTGCATTCGGCTGGGCTTCGTATCAGGATAGCTCGAAGGACGGCAGGATCAAAACAGACATGTATCCGCTGAAACGTGCTGGCTCACCGCTTGCATTCATGATGATTACTGCAAAAGCTTTTGGCGACAAGTTTGAAGTAGTTTCACTTGCATTGAAGTGGATAGGCGGTTTACCGAAAACTCCTCAGGAATTGAGAATTAAATTTGGTGAACCTGACAGAATTTTCGGTTCAGTTGCGAGCGGATTCCAAAAATATGTGTACAATTATCGTCTGTCAGGCGAACCTTTTATCAAGGGACATCCTAAGAAATTTCAGTATGGAATTTCGATTGTTTTTTCGATTCGCAGTGGTGTAAATCTTCTAAATGAAGTTGAAATGAAAAAGATCACCTTTTAATCAAGGTTCTGTAACAAAAGAAATAAACATTAGATTGGTGGGTCAGGCATCCCTGCCTGACATCCATCATCAGCATTGACGGGCTAGGAAGCCCGTCCCACTACAACCTAAAACTTTTGTTCATTGTACTTGTTTTTATCGATGATTTGGGCATGCAGGTCGAAAGTTTCGCTGAAATGCTCAATTCCATCATCATCTTGGAACG
>CAYZQB010000003.1:0-15064 GCA_964480395.1 uncultured Planctomycetia bacterium | reverse complement strand
GCATGCAGGTCGAAAGTTTCGCTGAAATGCTCAATTCCATCATCATCTTGGAACGTTACCAGTCCATCAATATTGACATTGACGAAATCGCCTGTGTTTATCTTATCGTTTGTTTTGCCAAAGATAGCACAATCGACTTCAGGCGCATCTGCATAACTTCTACCGCGGAAATTGCCTTCATCGTCAGTTTCATCAATGATGACCTGAAACTCGGTATCGATGAAATTCTCCTGAATCTTTTGCAGCTTGACATCCAGAACCTGAAGGGCAGCTTCGTAACGCCGGTCAACCTCCGCCTGGTTTAGCTTTCCCGGAAGTTTGTATGCTTTTGTACCTGGCTCGTCGAAGTATGGGAACACACCGATGCGCATTAACGGGCTTTCTTCGATGAATTTCATAAGCTCCTCGAATTGCTCGACGGTTTCACCAGGGAATCCGACAATGAACGTCGTCCGCATTGCAAGTTCAGGTATTTTCGTAAAAAACTTGTCAAGTAAAGCATCAATATCTTCGCGTTTGTAATCTCGTCGCATTGTGTTTAAAATATCAGAATTTACGTGCTGAAGCGGTAGATCAATGTAAGGAATCACCTTATTGTCATCTGCAAAAGTATTAATAAGTCCCTCAGTTATTGAAGTTGGATATCCATACATTGTTCGAATCCATTCAATTCCCGGAATGTCAGTAAGTTGAGAGAGAAGGAGTTCAAAACTGTGTTCACCTGACAAATCATACCCGAAATCTGTTGTATCTTGAGCGATTAAGATGAGTTCCTTGATGCCTGCCTGTGCAAGTTCATGTGCTTCTCTAAGGATTTCTGTAGTTTTCTTTGAACGATATTTTCCGCGAATTTTCGGAATCAGGCAATATGCACAACCGTGATCGCAACCCTCAGCGATGCGCAAATATGAAACATGCTTTGGAAGAATCAGGAAGCGGTCGCGATCGTGGGTGGAGAATCGAGTATCAGGCGCAGTTAGCTTGAAATGTGCGTATGGTGATTCACTTTCGATGATGCTGTGCATGAATCCAACGACATCGTCTCGACCAGCAGCACTGAGGAAACCATCGACATCAGGGAATTGTTTTTCAATTTCTTTACCGAGTAGTTGTGGCAAACATCCTGTTACGATAACATGTGAAATTACATTCTGAGCTTTGAGTTCGCAAATTTCGTTGATTGTATCTTCCGCTTCAAGTCTTGCTGGATTGATAAAGCTGCAAGTATTGATGAAAACAACTTCAGCATCCTCTGGTTCATAGCAGATTACATGACCAGCTTGTGCTAAAAGTCCGAGCATCTTCTCAACATCGACAATTGCTTTCGGACAACCAAGCGCGATGAAACAGACTCTACGTTTGCGAGATTCGTTAACGGTTCGTTTGTCACGGCGCAGCTTTTTTTTCGGATTTCCCATACTCATCCCTAAAGTTAAAACCTTGATACTACATGATTCAAACAAAATAGAAAGATTTCAACATGTTTAATAATTTCAAAAAAAACGTAATATTTATCATCGACATCAGATTTCTTGCATTTAATCGATAAATGTCATATAGTGGTGTTAAGCATCCGCATATTTTGATTGGAGATTATAATGAGCATGAAATTATTTACTGATAAAAAATCCGAGAATTTGAATTTGGATGAAATTGTCGAGTTATTCAAAGCGGTTGATTGGCCTCATGCGGATTATCCTGAAAAGCTGCTGTCATCGTTGACGAATTCTCAAGAATTGGTAACAGCATTTATTGATGGAAAGCTTGTGGGGCTTGCCAATGCGGTTGGTGACACCAATTTCTATGCTTACATACATTGGCTGATTGTTCATCCAAAATATCAAGGTAAAGGAATTGCACGGAAATTAGCATCACTGCTTTTAGAGCGTCTTGAATCAAGCAACCAGGTTTTTGTAATCGCCGAAAGTAATCTTGTGAAATTCTGGGAAACATTCGGATTTATAATACTTTCAGATCCAAAGGGAGGCAAATTAATTGCAGCATATCGAGGCGGACCGAAGCTTTCAAAATTTTAATAAAAATTAAGAAAGAATTAATAAAAATACGTGTCATATACATATTAACTAGAAACTGTGATGAAAAAAATGTGTTATGATATATACATATTGAAGGAGTTGTATGATGAAACGGTTTGTTGCTATTTTGACATTACTATTCATTTTAGGTCTTGTATGCGAAGTAAATGCACAAGGTGGTCGAAGACCCGGCTGGAATCCTGGTGGAAAATCTGGACCTGGACGAGGTCCTGGTGGAGATTGGGGTAATGATTGGGACAAGGAAGCAAAGCGTAAACTCGCTGAGCTAGAAGAAGAAGTTGAAAAGCTCAAGAAAGAGTTAGCCAAAGCAGAGAAGGAATTTGAATCAGCAAAGAAGAAACTTGAGAATGCACGCAATAAAATCAAAGAATATAAAGAACTTTTAAAGGCGAAGGAAGAGCTTGAAAGGATTTTGGACAAACTTGAACCCTGGCGTAAACTCAAAGATGATGAACCCGGTGATAAAGAACGTATTGATAAGATGAAAGAAGATATGGCAGATCGAGAGGAAAATGACCAGAAGTACCGTGAAGAACTTGAAATGTTGAAGAAAAAGTACAAAGAAGCATTGAAAAAAGTCGATGAAGCGCAGAAGAAATTTGAAGAGATGTTGGAGAAGAAGAAAACAACAAAGAAAAAACTAGAGAAATACCGTGAAAAATATGACAAGGCAAAAAGGGAACTTGACGAGCTTAAGAGTAAGTATAAAGACAAAAGTGAAGACCTGGAGCGTATTAAAAAATGGAGAGACGGTGAAGAGGAGTAGTATTATTAAATTGTAATAAAGCATAGTAACATCAACTGTTTCAATGAAATAAAAAAATCCTTCGGTGAATTCGTGGGATTTTTTTTATAATAATAAGAAACTTTTTCAGATTCTGCGTGTTTTAGCTCTTAAGTCAAAAAATAATGGTTGAAAGGAGTATATATGAAAAGATTGTTTTTAATAATATGTATCGTGGTTGTTCTCGTTTTTACATCAGATATTTATGCTGGTAAAGGTGGCGCAAAGAAATCATCACAAGGCGGTAAAGGCGGCGGAAGGTGGTATCGTGAAAAAGTATATGAATTGGAGAAGGAAATTGAAAAGCTAAAAAAAGCTTACGAAGAAGCATTGAAAAAATTTGAGAACGCAAAGAATAAACAAGATAAAGCACTTGAGAAGTTGAAAGAATGGGATGAGTTGCAGAAAGCGAAACAAGCACTTGAAGAATTACTTGATAAGCTTGAACCTTGGCGAAAGCTAGAAGCAGAGAAAAAGGGAGATAATGAACGCATTGAGAAGATGAAAAAGCAATGGCGAGAACGGATGAAGAACGATAAAGAATTTGCAAAAGAAGTAGAAAAACTGCAAGAGAAGATAAAAGAAGCGTTTAAGAAGCTTGAAGAAGCACAGAAGAAATGGGAGGAAATGTTAGAGAAGAAAAAATCGACGAAGAAGAAACTAGAACGGTATCATGAAGAAGTTGACAAGTGTAAAAGGGAGTATGAGGATTTAAAAAACAAGCTAAAAGTCAAAGCAGAGGAACTAGAAAAGCTTAAGAAAAAAAGAGATGAATTTTCGGACGATGATGACGACGAAGAATAGAAATGTTTGTATAATGTAGCAATCACAGAGATAAATGATTTCCCGGACAGCTTTGTCAAGAGAATTGAATTCCATTAGGAAATAATGTGTAAATTTTTGCATAAAGGTTGATATGCCGTTTACGCTTCTTCATGTCGGTCCAAGTGCAATGCTTGCCTTACCTCTGAAAAAGTATATTGATGTTCCAGTGTTTATTCTCTCAAATGTCATTATCGACCTTGAAGTTTTGTTAGTGATGTTTACAGGTGTTAGTTTTTATCAGGACTCCGGGTTACATCCGATTGCACATACATTTACATTTGGCAGTATTATTGCACTATCTTGGGGTGTATTGGCTCTTTTTCTACGCACAACTTTTCGCAAAATCATGATTGAATTCAAGCTTGATTATCAAACAAATACGATAAAGATTCTAATCTCAGCATTACTCGGATTTTGGTTTCATCTGCTGCTTGATTGTTTGTATCATTATGATATGCATCCATTTTACCCGTTTTCAATGGATAATCCTTTGAAATTCATCAAGGACGGAAGCTGGGTCGTTGAATTTTGCGGAATCTCATTTATTCCTGCAATAATAATCTATATCTTTCTCGTTCATCGAAGATGCAAAAGGATTTCGCAGGAAAGCTCTTGATAATTCTCTTATAAAACAAGATTATTTATGATAAAACATAGAAACTTTTAGTTTGGCGAGGACATTATGGGTGAAATCTTGCTGGATGTTAAGAATCTTAGCACATATTTTTACACGGATGACGGAGTTGTTAAAGCAGTTGAAAATGTTTCGTTTTCGCTTGAGAAGGGGCAAACACTCGGGTTAGTCGGGGAATCTGGTTGTGGTAAATCTGTGTCGAGTTATTCGATAATGCAGCTTATTCCGATGCCACCGGGGAAAATTGTTTCAGGCGAGATTTTATTTAAGGGTGAGAATCTATTAAAATACACCGAAAAGCAGATGAGACGGATTCGCGGTAATGATATTGCAATGATATTTCAAGAGCCGATGACCTCACTTAACCCCGTTTATACCGTCGGTGACCAGATTATTGAAGCGATCAAACTTCATCAGAAGCTCAATTATCGTGCTTCGCGGAAGAAAGCGATACAAATGCTTGATAAGGTTGGCATTCCCTCGCCAGACCAGCGTATTGACGAATATCCACATCAAATGTCTGGTGGAATGAAGCAGCGTGTTATGATTGGCATGGCGTTATCATGTAATCCTGACCTGCTTATCGCAGATGAGCCAACAACGGCTCTAGACGTTACAATTCAAGCACAAATTCTCGATCTGATGCAGGAATTGAAGAACGAATATGGCATGAGCATACTGTTTATCACGCATGACCTCGGTGTTATTGCGCAGATGGCGGATGAAATTGCTGTAATGTATGCCTCACACATCGTTGAGAAATCATCGGCATCTCAGATTTTCAAGAATCCGAGACATCCATATACAATTGGTCTTTTCAACTCAATACCGCGAATCGGAACGAAAAAAGATCTGCTTAATGTCATACCCGGAACTGTGCCGAATCCACTTGATTTTCCCGACGGTTGCAAATTCAACCCAAGGTGCTTCTTCAAACAGGATAAATGTGAAATCGAGAATCCACACTTAGAACTGGTTTCAGATAAACATGAATGTGCATGTTGGTTTTTGAAAAATGTTTCATCCAAGAAATGGCAAGAATTAGCAGAAGAAGTTAATGAGAAAATTGATGTGTAATGAACATTGTAGGAGTTTTACATGTTGAAAAATTTCGGCGAATCGCAGAAATTGAAGGTCGAATTTTTCCTCAGGGCTGTTAAAGAACTGTTTGCGAAACCGGAGAATAAACAGCAATTTTTTGATAAACTGATACCAGCAGTAATTTATGCTAACCAGAATAAGATTAATGCGATAATAAACGAAGTTCAGCTTGAAGCTTTGAAACGTAAGATAAACGAGTCCTACGATCCATCGGACAGGGATACATATAAATTCCTCGTCGCTCTTAGGGAATGTAATACTGAATCCTATGCAAATGCAATATATGCGAGCATGCACATTTTAAAATCAAAGCATATCCCGCGTAATGATGTTCTTAAAATTATCCATGAAAGTGTTGAAAAGCTGTTGAAATCTGATTTTGACAAGCTTTCACAGGATGATTTAGGAGCAATTAAAGACGGAATCGCGATTTTACTCAAGCTGACGAATGAAAATTTTTCATCTGTGAAATTGAAAGCGGAATATGCTCTCAAAAACAAGCAGCATGCGGTTTCACTAAAGTATTATCTGAAAGCATATGAATTACTTGGAGAGGATAAAATTGATTTCGATATTGTTCTTAAAATAGCGGAAATTGCAGGAATACTCGATGCTTATCGAAACGTGAAGGGAATTGTCGAGAAAAGTCTTAGGAGAGTCAATGAGGATCGCAAAACAGTGAAAACATCAGGGCAGTTGGCGGATTTAACGCGAATATACATAGATTTGAGCTTTTATATGGCGTTGATTTACATGGCAACAAACGAAGGGGGTAAATCTGAGAAAATATTGGCTGAACTTCATGAAATGCTTCCTAAAAATGACAAAATCTTGTCCTCTCTTACTGAAGCGCGAAAACATACTCCTCCAAAAGATTTAGATGATGTTGTGTCAATGCTCAAGGAGATTGAGAAGACATACACTTTACCTGAAGAGCATGAAGAGTTGGTACAACAAGAACTGAAGCAGGTTGAGATATTATGTGATATGAAAAATCGACCAGATTTGGCAAGAGAAATCCTTATAAGACTGCCTGATGAATATTTGCATCCTCTAACCGATGAATTAACCGAGTTACAGGCATATGTACAAATTCGACTCGGTTTCTGTAATCTTTTGTTGGGAATAGGAGAGATTGAAGAGAATTACCTGTTGTGTAAAAATGCTTACGACCAGTTTTCTGAAAATTCGTCGATTTTCTCGATTTATCTGTTTGCTCTTGCAGCATCGGGAAAAGACGATGAAATTGCGGATTTGCTACTCGATGAAGACTGGCAAAACTCGATGGTAAGTAACAATGCAATGCCTCAACAATTGCTGGATTTCACGAAAAATTTCGAGCATCTCATAGAAAAAGGTGATTTTGAAGCTGCTGGCGAGGAACTGAAAGCACTTAAACAATTTATCGATCCAAGAATGCAATTTATGCATGCACCTTTGCTGCTTCACAGCACATTCCTTTATGGTCCTCTGCCGCCCAAGATTACCAAGGACGAGTTAATCACGAGTTTTGAAAGACTTGAGCAAACCTGGAATAAAATCCCGAAGCTTTACCGCGCGATGAATGGGCTTGAGTTTTACATGTTTTTATGGAAGGCTTCACAAACACCATTCAGCGTGGGAGACCCAGATAAACTGTCTGACACGCCACCTTTGGGCAAGCTTTTTAACGAAATTGTCATAAATGCATGGTTCAAGGACGCTTTTATAAATATGCGCAAGGTGTTGCCGTCGAAAGATTTCAAACCCTCGATGGAAAGCTGGTATCGGGTAGCTAAAAATCGATTCGATGAGGATGACACTCTCGGCACAAAAATCGCGATGACTTTCTCAGCAATCAGCAAGCAGGAAGGTGTTGATATTTATAACGATGACGGATTTCTTGAATTCTGCGAGAGTTTTATTAAATTCGGATTGACCGAGATGGAAGCTGTCGGAATGATTTTCAATGAAGTGGAATCGGAAAAAGACCAGCAAAACACTTCTTTACCGTTTGATAACAGCGAGATGATACGGATTCAGATTAGGCTTGTTTTTACAATTTTCCCGATTTTACGATTTCTCATAGAATTGAAACGCAACCGACCTGAATTTTTCTCAAAGTTGCAGGATGAAATTGTCTCGCAGTTCAGCTTTGGTTTTGAAGTATTCAATTACATCGAAAAAACATTCTGATTCACTGATGATATTGCCTGGATTATGATAAAATGTGATTATCAAACCGAAACAACCGGAATTTATGGACAAACAAGCATTGGCGAATCTGAAGGCAAAGATTGTATATGAACTGAGTCATAATCCTCTCTGGCAGTTTAAAACAGAAGATAATTACTGGATTTGCCCGTACTGCGGAATGATCGGCTCGCGTTTTGATATTCCGGATAAAATGCTGACTGAAGTCATGGGTCATTTCATTAAAATATGTCCGGAATGGAAGAATAAGGGCAAGCTTCAACTGTCGATGCAGACCTTGAAAAACATCACAAAAGCACAAAACTGGCTGCGAACTTGGGGTAAAAAGAGCAACTTCCGTTTCATTGACGATAAAAACCGTTGGTACTGCCCGTATTGTGCTCAGCGTCAAAAAATCTTCATTGATTTTTCAAATCCTTCAACAGCACAGGTCATCGAAATTATTGGACATATTAAATCCTGTCCTGACCAAAAATCAGGTAAACCACCGTTATCTGCAGAACAAGTCGAACTTGCTCTAAATCTTCGGCGTGACAAACGATTTTTGTTTTATAATCGCAAAGATAACGCATGGTTTAGTCCTTGGACGCTGAAATTAACTGGCATCAAACGGACAGAATCGGAGAAAATTACTCGAAATCAGGTTGTTGCTACTGCGGTACATTATCAAAGAGTTAAAGAGAGTTTCGGCGAGAATATAAAACCAGCATCGATTGAAGTCATCAAACGATCTTTGAAGGATGAACGCGAGAAAGAGAATTTACTTACTAGAATTCGACACAATATCTTTGAAGACAATATCTGGCAGGTGCTGTCCAAACGTGATAATTGGATTTGCCCCTATTGTCGCAAAGAAATCAAAGAAGTAGATTTCAATACTGGATTGAGTAAGAAAGAAGTTGCACCTTTGCAGATTTTCCAACATTTGACTGAAACCTGTTTGGAACATAAAACCGGAGGAAAACCTGCGCAAAGTGTTGAAGAGCTTGCTTCGAACAAGGAAAGCGGGAAGCAGGCTAGTTATCAGCAATCGTTGTCGACTTTTATGTCATTGGTTGAAAATGAAACCGTAAAATATATCAAGTCGGAAGAGGAGAACGTGGTAACTGAAGGATTTGTCAGCAGCAAGCGTGATGAATACAATCGACAGATGCTTGAGAAAGCGAAAAACGTGCAACTCATGATGTTACCAGCGGTGCCCAAGATTGAAGGACTTGAGTTTGCGGTCAATTACAGGTCATGTGACGAATTGTCAGGTGATTTCTACGATTTCTTCGAAGTTTCCGATCATGAGCTTGGAATTGTAGTTGGTGATGTGTCAGGGCATGGTGTTACTGCAGCACTTGTAATGGCAGCAACGAAAAAAGCACTGAAACTGACTGGCAAAGGTAAAAAACCTAAAGAAACGATGCTCATCGTGAACGACGAAATCAAAAGCGAGCTGCCCATGGCGGTTTTCGTTACAATTTTCTACGGTGTGTTGAATCTCCAAACATACGAACTCTGCCATGTGCGCGCAGGTCATAATCCGCTATACATTTATAATTCTCAGCGAAACCCTTGTTTTAACGAGTATTTGGCGAAGGGGATGATAATCGGTACTGCGCCATCAAGCATGCTTGAAAAAGTGCTTGAAGAGGAAACAATCCAACTTTATAAAGGTGACCTTGTTGTGCAATATACTGACGGAGTTGTCGAAGCGATGAATGCTGCACGTGATGAATACAGCGAGGAAAGACTAAAACAGTTTATTAAGGACAATAATGAACAGAGTGCAGAGAAATTCGTAAACAGTTTGGCAGATAGTGTCGAAAAATTCTACGCAGGCGCAGAACCCAACGACGACGTTACTATTGTCGCTTTCAAAATCCCGTAAAACTCAAAAATAAATACCCGCTATGCAGAATTATTCATCCAATATTTAGGTTTCAGCAGCTTCGTATGAGATACGTGGGTCAAGTACACGATATAGAACGTCAGAAATCAAGATGAATACCATCAGCAAAGATGCATAAAGCGTGATTGTGCCGATAATGAGGAAATAATCGCGATTCAGGGCTGAATTTACAAACATTTGTCCAATACCCGGAACATTAAATATCTGCTCGATAACAAGCGAACCAGTTAAGATTCCAGCAGTTGCAGGTGCGAGGTATGAAATAACAGGTAGAATCGCAATCGGCAGGCAATGACCGAAAACAATCGTCCTGGTTGCGACACCCTTTGCTTTCGCAGTGCGTACAAAATCGTCCCTTAAAACTTCAATCATTCCAACACGCATCAAACGTGCAATTCTAGCAGTGAACGGCAAACTTAAAGCAATTGCAGGAAGTATTACATGTGAAAACTCCGTCCAACCTGCAACAGGGAGAATCTGAAGGGTAAATGAAAATATGATAATCAGAACCATGGCGATGATAAAGTTGGGAATAGAGATACCTAGAAGGGCAATACTCATAAGAGAGTAATCAATTGATTTGTTTTGATACACCGCAGCAATCGAGCCAATGACAATTCCAAAGGCAAGTGCTAACAGCAGTGCAAGTGCGCCAAGGGACAGCGAAACCGGAAATTTCACTTTGATTATGCTGACAACAGATTCCCCTTCATATTGCATCGAAGGTCCGAGATCACCACGAAGTATCAATCCCTTCCAAAAAAGCCCGTACTGCTCCAAAATCGGTCTATCTTGACCGTATCGATGTTCCATGGCAATTTTTGCTTCATCGGGAAGCTGTTTTTCCTTGTCAAACGGTCCACCAGGAGCAAGCCGGACAATGAAAAAAGTCGCACTTATTACAATAATCAAAGTTACAACGATTAATAATGTTCTGCGAATGATAAATGTCAGCATTCCCAACCTCAGTTTCATTGTGCGAATCGCACTCATAATCTTTCAACCCGCTTTACTGCTTCGTTCGACTTTCTTGCAAGTAGAATGCTAAAAAAGCAACGAAGCATTATCTGCAACATAAATTGTACGACGCGGAATATCATCTGCAAGACTAAATATTTCAGCATTACTTCTTTGCAGATGCAAGGTTTACAAGTTTTTGGAACAACCATCGATGGTAAGCATAATCCGGTCCGCCGTATCGAATATTCAACTCCGGATGCCATTGCACCGCCAGAATCTTTCTATCCTCGGATTTATGGGCAACTGCTTCGATAACTCCGTCAGGTGCTTTGCCAATGATTACCAAATCTTCAGCTAATTCCCCGATTGCCTGGTGATGACTGCTGCGTACCCAAATCTTTTTATATTTTTCAGAATCATTTAGCAAGGTTTTTGGTATGAGTTCAACATCGTGTACTGGAATTTCATGGTCATCAGCTTCTTTGGCATGAAGACGTAGAGTTCTAATCGGAAAATCCTCCGATGTAAGGTGCTGGTTTAGTGTACCGCCAAGGACAATGTTCAGAAGCTGAAAAGCTCCACATATTGCCAATGTAGGCATTGTCGGAAATTCGTGCAAAAGCAGTTCCATCAACTCAATATCAAATCTCTGTCGGATTGAACTAACCAAGAATGTTTTCTCATGCCTATTTTGCCCGTAAAGTGAAGGATGATAGTCATCTGCACCAGGAATAACTAGCCCATCAATAATTGAAAAAGTTTGTCGCAAATCATCTTTATCCTGCTCAAATGGTATAAGCAAGGGCAAACCGCCAGCAAAACGAACCGCATCAATATAAGCTTGACTCAATACACAAAGATTGTGGAAATCCTTTTTTGTTTCATGATTCATTGAAATTCCGATTACTGGTTTATTCATTTTATCTCCATGTATTTGATTAACCTTTTTCAAATATAACATTTACTAGCCCTTGTTGCCCGATTATCCGTCGAAGCACAAGCAACGCCGCTAAATGTTCGGACATTCCCGAATGAGATGCGCAATACTTCGTCAGAATAAAGGGTTGATAACCTTTGTCAAAAGCAATTGACGCATTTATTAAAATGCAAACTTCGGTGTCGAAGCCGGTGAAATATATGTTCTCGACATCCTTGGATTTTAGAATCGATTCGAATTCAGGTGTGAAAATCGAGTATGTGTGTTTAACTAATGTTTTGTCGCGCGTGAATTCTTCAAGCTCAGAGACGATTTCAATTTCTTTGCCTGATTTCATATTATTCCAGGATAAAAACTTCTCATGCGATGAATTTGTTAGATTAACGAATTGAGTGATTCTATATTGTGGAAACGCGCCTGAACCCAAAAGCGTTTGTATTCTTCCTGGCAACGATTTCGTAAACTCATTTACAAAGTAATTCTGAGGATCAATGACCATGAGAATGCTACGTCGCAGTGGGTGAAAAACTTCGCGATTGGCATGGAATATCATAATTTCTCCAGGTCGTTAACCGCATTTTATTTTATATTCTTGCTTGTGCAAATTATGGATTAGAAAATTTTAGGGATATAATTTTTTACCGAGACTTTTGTACGAATTATCGTAAATCTCAATAATATCAATAATAAGTGCAGGACACCAGTCGTGGAATGCCTTGTCATGTGGCTTAACGTGAATAACATCATGAGCAAGATTCGCAAACTCGTAATATTCACCCTCTTCCTCAATGCTACCTTTCGCACGGACTTCATATGCGCCTTTATCAGGAGGAATGATGAAACCGAGTGCTAAGTTGCCGTTATCAAGCACATTCTGATACGTATGCCCTTTGTTCATCATATGAGTGATAAATTTCAAGGGTTCGAGAATCGACTCATCGTATAACACATCAAGGATAAATTGCGTACCCATCTGCATACTTTTTGGTCCTGGTGCAGACATATATTCTTTGATTTTATGATTTATTTCCGCTAATTTTTCCTTTTTTGGTAAAAATGAAATCATAAACGGTGATACATTTATTCCTGCAGGTCCTGAAGTTGCAAGCATTGCTGATAATCGACCTGATATTTCTAAAAGCTGCATTGGATTAAAATTCCCTCTAGCAGAATTCTCTACAAATCGCTTACGAGCAAGAAAAATATCATTATAAAACATCTCAGGTTGTACATCTTTAAACATCTTTTACCTTTCAGAGTTTATGTTAATCAAACAAAACTCAATATACCAAATTTCTGTAACTTTGTATTACATCATAACCGAGAAAATTTATAACGTAGTTGACAAAAAGAAAAAAATTGCTCATATATCTGAGAAAAAGGAGCGGTTATGGTTTTTGAAAAGGACGGCTTTAGTGCTGATGAGCTTTTCAAGCGTGGTAAAGGTTTAACGTACAAAGACATAATCATTCTACCGGGTTACATCGATTTTTCGCCGCATGACGTTGACCTTTCAACAAAGCTATCACGCAATATCAAGCTTAATATTCCACTTGTTTCTTCACCCATGGATACGGTAACTGAATCGCACATGGCTATTTCACTTGCTCTTATGGGTGGAATCGGCATAATTCATTACAACAATACAATTGAAAAGCAGGTTAAGAAAGTTAAGAAGGTCAAGAGATTTCGCAACGGTTTTATCACTGATCCAGTTGTGCTTTCGCCTGATAATTGTATTGCCGACGTTGATGAAATAAAGCAAAAGAACGGTTTTTCAGGCATCCCGATTACCGAAGATGGCACGTTGAATAGCAAATTAATTGGCATTGTAACAAATCGGGACATTGATTTTATTACTGATAGAAACGTGAAACTAAGCGCAGTTATGACACCTGGAAACAGGTTAATAACTGCACCTGACGGAATTTCACTATTAGACGCCAATAACATAATCCGCGAGAAAAAAATCGGTAAATTGCCCATAATTGACTCAAATTCTATGCTTGTTTCACTTGTTTCACGCAATGACCTTAAAAAATCACGAGATTTTCCGATAGCGTCCAAGGATTCACGCGGCAGATTGCTTGTCGGTGCAGCAATTTCAACGCATATTTCCGACAGAGACCGGCTTGATGCTTTGGTAGAATCTGGGCTTGATGTTGTTGTAATTGATAGTGCGCAAGGGAATTCTGTATGGCAGCTAGATTTAATCAAATATATCAAGAAAACATATCCTGAGCTTGATGTTATTGGCGGAAACATTGTTACAACCGAGCAGGCACATAATCTTATTAATGCTGGTGTGGATGCGTTAAGAATAGGCATGGGACCAGGTTCAATCTGCATTACGCAGGAAACAATGGCGGTTGGTCGGGCACAGGCAACTGCTGTTTACCATACTTCATGCATTGCCAAAGATAGCGGTGTTGCAATCATTGCTGATGGTGGAATAGCGGACATCGGTTATCTCGTGAAGTCGTTGGCTGTTGGCGCAACCGTCGGTATGATGGGCAGCATGTTTGCAGGCACAACGGAAAGCCCGGGTGAATATTTTTATAAGGATGGCATCAGGGTCAAGAAGTATCGTGGGATGGCAAGCTTTGAAGCGATGCAGCAAGGCGGCGGGAAAAGATATTTTACTGAAGAAAATGATATAAAAGTTGCTCAGGGAGTTAGTGGGAATGTGGTTGACAAAGGTTCTGTACTCGATTTCATACCGTACATTGTGCAGGGTTTAAGACTTGGGTTGCAGGATGCGGGTTGCCGAAATATTGGTGAATTGCATAAAAAGCTATACAATGGCGAACTTAGATTTGAAGAACGCAGTATCAGTGCGCAATATGAGGGTGGCGTTCACAGTCTGCACAGCTACACCAAGCCGGATTACACATCAAACCAATAATGGTTAGTCGAAAATAGATAGTGTTTTGTCATTCCCAACGTGATTGGGAATCCAGCGAATAAAGCCGAAACAACCTGCCCCTGTCATTCTGAGGGAGCAAAGCGACCGAAGAATCCTAGCGCATGAATCAGAATTAGCTTAGTTTATCTGGATTCATTCACTTCACTGCGTTCCGTTCAGAATGACAGACAAACCTACCCGCGTGTCATTCTGAGTGAAGTGCAGCAAAGCAATCGAAGTGAAGAATCCAGGATTGTCCACATATGGCAAGGATGCCTGACCGACAGGTGGTTGAGCGGAGTCGAAATCACCAACATTTCATCTTGTAATAACGTGTTTTGCCTTCGACTTCGCTCAGGCATCGGCTGTAATGTTAGTTGGCGCAAGGAGATTGAAGGGTTCAACGGATATATTACGAAAAACAGCAAAAAGTAGAATCAATATAACTATCGTGAAAATAAATTTTCGTGAATGTACAATGCGTGGAGTTGTTCTACCGATGAAGACTTCAATCCATTTTGAAGCATAAAAATAGAGTAAAAATGGCATGGAGATTACGAAAAACATGTTGAAGCGGAAAGCAGCATAGATATGACCTTTTAATAATTCCCTCAATGCGCCTGAACTCCCACACCCAGGACAGTAAAAACCAGTGATTCCTCTAAAAACGCAAGTTGGTTTGTACTTAGCAAAGAATGAATAATCGACTGCATAGAAAAATGCTGTGAATGCCACTAATAAAAGCACCACAGCATGAATTATTCTGCGTTT
>CAYZQB010000002.1:30292-44114 GCA_964480395.1 uncultured Planctomycetia bacterium | reverse complement strand
AGAGGTGGAAATGTTAATTATATTTGCATTTCAAATAATGGTTGGATTCTTGCTACGTTATCTTCTGATAATACAATAAAACTCTGGAATCTTGCAAGCCCTGAATTAATATATTCATTTGATGAACATATAAAAAGCGTACATTCTATAGACGTATTTAGTAATGAATTAACAATTGTTTCTGGTAGTAAAGATAAAAAGGTTAAAATATATAGTGAAAAACATTTTCAGACTTTAGATGGTCATCGAAGTACAGTTTATTCTGTTGACTTCTCAACCGATGGAAAGCTAATTGCTTCTGGTTCAGGTGATAAAACGGTTCGATTATGGCAAACTGAGAATGTAAAAAGTAATCGAGTGTTAAAGGGTCATGAAGGTTCTGTATATTCTGTTTGTTTTTCTCCAGCGGACAGAATTATTGCATCTGGTTCAAGAGATAAATCCATAAAATTATGGGACACAAAGGGATTAAAATGTATTTCTACTTTCAAGGATCATGAAAAAGATGTTTATTCCGTAAATTTTTCTCCTGATGGGAAATTTATTGTTTCTGCATCCAGAGATAAGACAATTAAACTTTGGGATGTATCCAAAGAAGAGTGTATACATACTTTTGAAGGTCATGAGGATTCAGTACATTCTGTAAGCTTTTCTCCAGATGGTAAATTTATTGCTTCAGGTTCAAGCGATAAAACAATAATGATTTGGGATGTCCAAGAAAGAAAAGTAGTTAAAACATTTATTGGTCATGATGATGCTGTCAAATCTGTTGATTTTTCTCATGATGGCAAATTGCTTGCTTCAGGTTCAAGTGATAACACCATTAAAATTTGGTGCATCGAGAATGAAAAATGTTTAGGAACTTTCCAAGGTCATAATGATGGTGTTAATTCTGTTTGTTTTACACCTAACGATAAGATTCTTGTTTCGGGATCAGATGATACCACAATTAAGGTTTGGTCAATGGAGAATTATTTAGGTGAAAACAAGAAAAAAGATTAATCTGATGACATTCTAAAGTTTATGACATTTTAGGGTATGAGATGGCGCGTCTTGAAGTCAGAAACATCGTGAAATCGTTTAAAAGCCGTACGGTTGTTAAGCAGGTTTCGTTCAATGTGAACTCAGGCGAGATTGTCGGACTGCTCGGTCCCAACGGCGCGGGTAAAACGACATCCTTCCGCATGGCAATCGGCATGCTGCGACCCGAAGCAGGTATGGTGCTTATCAACGGCGAGAACGTAACAAATATGCCGATGTTCAAGCGAGCGCGCAAAGGCATCGGGTATCTGGCACAGGAAGCGGTCATCTTCAAGAAACTTACGGTTTTTCAGAACATTTTTGCGATTTTGGAAGCACGCGGTTTGTCCCGAAAGGTTGCGAATGATAAAACGAAACAATTGCTAAGGGAATTTGGGCTTCAGCTTTTGAATAAATCTCGTGCCGGCAACCTTTCAGGTGGTGAACGACGTCGCCTTGAAATAGCTCGTGGTTTGGCAACAGAGCCGCAGATTATGCTCCTCGATGAGCCGATTGCCGGTGTTGACCCCATCGCAATCGCAGAAATCGTCAAACATATCAGAAATTTGAAAAAGAAGAACATTGGAATTTTGATTACTGAGCATCAGGTGAAAGACGTTTTGCCGATTCTCGACCGTGCATACATCATACATGATGGGCGCGTAATTTTTTCGGGTACGCCGCAGGAAGTTGTATCGAACAAAGCGGTGCGTGAATATTATCTTGGCGAGGATTTTGTGCTACCCGACAAAGTTTAGGTTGTGCTTTCGATTCAAGCGAAAATTATTAAACTATGCGTATCATTTTTCTTGAGTTGCCATGAAAATCATTAAATCCGACGTGCTGAACGAGCCCGATGTTTCAATAATAATCCCCGCTTACAACGAGGAGAATTATCTGACGATTGGGCTGCGCAGCATATTACGTCAGAAAACCACGCTAACCTGCGAAATTCTCTTGATTGATGATTACTCGACGGACAGAACCGTTGAAATTGCGGAAATGTACAACTGCACGATTTTTTATAACGAACAGAAGTTAAATGTCTCAGAGATGAGGAATTTTGGGCATAAGATGTCGCACGGCAAAGTCGTGCTTTACATGGACGCTGACATTGCGTTCTCGCGGAATTACTTTGAGAACATGTGCAGACCGATTGTTGACGGCAAATATGATACGACGCTTTGTTTCTGGCAAACTGTGCTGGAAAGTCGTTACAGAATTCTACCCGACAAACATTCACGATTTTATGCCCTTCTGCTTTGTGCATTGCCTGAAGTTTGTTGGCGGAAAGCACCAATCCGCGGGTTTCGCTGGCTCGAAAACTGGTTCAAACGCATGAAGCAGGAAAAAAAGTTCGTTTCATTGCTCTCAATCCCTGACCGCGTGCATACTTCGATGATTGTGATGAGAAGGGATATTCCTGAGAAATTTAGCGGATGGACTGCGGGTTTTGGCGCACATGCTGACACATCTTTTTCAAACAGCGTTTTCGAACATGCGAAAAAAACGAGATGGATTCTCGATGTAAACATGTATTACTCTCAAAGGCGCTTTATGCCAAAGGATGAGAAGGAATTCAAGTACTGGCTTTTGCGTAAAATCGGGATAAGATTGAAGAAGAAGGAAAAGAAACTGCGTAACAAGGGCGGTTACATTGACCCAAAAGGCGTACGTTAAACCATTCGCATCGCAAAATATTGTTGAATCGTCATGCAATTCAAAGTATTAAATGTGTTAAAGAAATTATTGAGGATTATATGAATTATCTGCTTGAAATCGGCTGTGAAGAAATCCCCGCGTTTTACCTGAATCCAGCACTGAAAAGTTGGCAGTTGATTTTTGAAGAAATGTTACGAGAAAGAAATTTACAGTTCAATACAACACAAACTGTTGGTACACCAAGAAGAATGATGATTTTTATCTCAGAGCTTCCGGAAAAGCAGGATGATTTGGACGAATTTGTTATTGGACCTCCGAAAGATAAAGCATTCAACGATGATGGCACACCGACAAAGGCACTTGAAGGATTCTGCAAAAAAAACAGCATTAGCGTTGATGATGTGGTGGATTACGAGGAAGTAAAGAAAAATAAAAAGATTTTACGTGTTGCTGCAACCGCGAAACATCAAGGTAAGAAAACAGTTGAGATTTTAAGAGATATTGTTCCACAAACGTTAAAAAAGATAAAATTTCCGAAAAATATGCGATGGGGTAGAACTTTTGCGGACGGCACAATCTTTGAATTTGCACGTCCTGTCAGATATTTTCTGTCTTTGCTTGATGATAAAGTCCTTGAGTTTGATTCCGCAGGAATTCCAGTAGGCAATAAGACCCAAACCCACAGGTTTATCAATAGAGATACGGATTCCATCGAGATTAAGTCAGCAGATTTAGAAGAATACGAGCTTGAACTTGCTCAAAACGATGTGGTCATAGATACTGACGAACGAATAAAACTTATTCAGGATGAAATTAATGAACTTTGTAAGCAAGTAGGTTTGAAGGTCGATAAAGATGTAAAAGACTCACTAATGCCTGAGGTTGCGAATCTTGTTGAATTTCCGCACGTTATAGTCGGTGAATTCGAAAAGGAATATCTTGAAATACCTTCGGAAATCTTGAAATCGGCGATGATTAAACATCAGCGATATTTTCCGCTTGAGGATTCCGCAGGTAATCTACAAAACAAGTTTTTAGTCGTTACAAACCGTGCCGACGACGACGAGGGTGTCATCAAAGCTGGGAATGAGCGGGTTTTACGCGCCCGTTTGCATGATGCGCGGTTTTTCTGGCAAAATGATGTGCGAACAGGCATTGAAGAATATGCGAAAAAGCTGGATGAAGTCTCGTTTCATCAAGACCTTGGCAGCATGAAGGAAAAAGTTGAGCGTTTGAGTAAACTTGCAGTTAAAATCGCGAAAGAACTGAATATTGACACGGAAATGGCTGAAAAAGCTGCCCAACTCTGCAAAGCCGACCTTGTGAGTGAAACAGTGTACGAATTCGCTGAGCTGCAAGGCAATATCGGCGGACTTCTAGCAAAGCAGGCAGATTTGTCAGATGAAATCTCACAGGCGATTTACGAGCATTACTTGCCATCCGGTAGTGATAACAAAAGCTCTAGTACTACAACAGTGTTACACAGAATATTTCGATCTACTTGTAAAATCGATCCTGATATTACTCAGTCATTAATTGGAAAAGCAATATCACTTGCAGACAAGATTGATTCACTTGCCGGCTATTTCCTTTGCGAGCTTGATAAGAAAAAAGGCGGAGACCCGCTTGGTTTGCGACGTCTGACTCTTGGAATAATCTATGTCGCACGTAAATTGCCAAATTTTAATATTGTAAAACATATGAAAAATTCGCTTGAACAATACTCAACAATCAAGCGAAAGAAAAAAGAACATATAGTTACTGATGTTGATCGAAATGATTCACTTGAACGATTATGTTCTTTTCTTAAAACAAGACTGACTGTTAATCTCATTGAATATGGATACCATCATGATGACGTTGACTCAGTTCTATCTTCTGGTTTTGATGACTTGAACCTTATAGATACAAAGCTTAGAGCACTTATTAATGTGATGGAAAGGGGAAACTGGGTTGAGCTTGTGAGATTGGTTGAGAGAACTGCTAATATCACGAAAAATACGCCTGAAATCACAAATTTCGATGAAAAATTGCTGCAGGATGACGCAGAGAAATCACTTGGCAAAGTTTTTATGAAGAATCATCAGAAAATCGAAAAACTCTTCAAAGCACAGAAATTCGTTGAAGGTGCGCAACTTTTCTACGATGTTTTTGCAGAATCAACAGAAAAATTCTTCGCTGATGTTTTCGTCAACGTTGATGATGAAAAAATCCGCAATAATCGGTTGGGGCTGATTCGCAGCATTTACAACCTTTTCGCTGATAATTTCGCACGTCTTGAACACATTGTCATCAGCGGAAATGACGATAAAATATCAGATGATTGTTGATTTGCGCAAATTTGAGTATTATGTTAGTATAGTATAATTAATGAATCCATTTGAGGAATATGATGCAAAACAACCCTCCTAATCATCCTCAACAGAATCAGGAGCCGTATAATCGACCAGGATTGCCTGAGCAGAATTATGACCAGTCGTACATTCAGCAGCAGCTAAATCAGCAAATGGCAGTTTCTCGCGGGATAAATATTAATGTATTGGAGATAATGCAAGAATCTGCGAAAAGACTAGGAAATCATTTTGGAAATGTTTTTCTGGGCTGGCTGGTTTACATCTTTTCCTTTACACTATTCTGGATAGTGTTGTTTTACTTAATTCAGTTGTTTCTCGCTGCAGTATTGACCAGCGTATTTTTAAGTGTTGCAGTATCAGGTTTTACATTTGCACTAATAATGAAATTAATATTTCTATTCATATTTATTTTTATTGCAATTATAACATGCAGCATGATTTTTTATTTTGGGTTTTTGTCATACATTTCTGATTTGATTGAGTTGGATACTGCAAATTACAGCAATATTTTCACAGGATTTCAGAAAATGTTTCAAATTGCTGGATTAGTTGCTTTGGTGGTTACACCTACAATTATCTTTGCTGTCATCACTGCGATACCGTTCGGCTTCTTATCGGGGTTCAGCAAACTGGGAAATACAGCTCCGCAACCTGTTTCATCAATTAATAATCAAGCAACGGATTTTGACCCGATTCCTTACAATCCTGATGATCCTGCTCAAAATCCGTATCAGGGCAATCCGAACTTTCAACAATCGAACGCAAAATCCGGCATAAATAATCCAATAATCACTGCTGCTTCAGTTTTTTATTCAATTATCGTACTTATTGCTTTTCTGCTGTATGTTTCAAAACTAATTCTTGTCCCAAACCTTCTTATTGCACAGGATATGAAACTCGGTGAAGCTGTGAAAGAATCATGGAACAAGGTTAAAGGCAGTACGTTCCTGCATATTTTTTTGTTGCTAATAATTTTCGGGGTACTAGCTTATTTAATAAATATAGTTTCGGTAAGATATATCGCACCTGCGATGATGTCCAGCTTAACAAAATGGAGTTTGATTCGTTACTCAATCGTTAACGCTCTACTCGTTCAAGTGGTTTTTGTTTATTTTATTGGTTGCATTGCACATGTGTACAATACTTTGTATCCACAATTAGTCAGAACAGATCCATTTGCTATTGCTTCAAAATATGGTCGGAAAACCCAGAGAAAGTATTCGAATCAACCGCAGCAGCAAGCATCCCAGCAGAATCAACAACCGTATCAACCAATTCCGCAACAATCGACTCCACAATCACAAACATTTAATCCCGCTGCTTACAATCCTTATGATCCACCAATTGAGCATAATACTGAAACTTACGTACCCAAACCAATTAAAACATCAGTTCATATGCATGATGAAATCAAGACAGAACAGGAAGCAGATTTGCCAGACAAACACCAAACAGAGAAATCCTTAGAAGCGAACTTGCAGGTTAGTCAACAAGAAGATGAACAACTTCAAGCAGAAGATAAAGTCGAGAAAAAGACTGAAATTAATACAAAAGATACTGATAAAAAAGAGGTAAAAAGCGGTTATGTGAAAAAACCGATTCAATATGTTTCACATCCTAGGGATTCAGAAAAACCCTCCCAATCCGTTCACCCGGATGAAAGCCAACAGTTCAAACCATCCTGGATACACACAGAAGAATCCCCATTACAACAGACTTCCCATATTACTAAATTCGTTGACAAGCAATTTGAGAAAGATGCATATCCAATGGGCAAAATTGTTCCTGTTGATGCTTTGCGAATGATGAAAGATCCAGAAATACGATTTATCGAAGTACAGTTTCAGGATATGAATCACGCTATGACAATATTAAAACTTCTGCCGATTTTCAGTATCGACGATGATTCAAAAGAAATATGCATCGAAAAACCGTTGAGCTTTTCCTTCAGCATGCCGAAAATTCCGACGAATCCTGTAAAATTGTTTTTCGGTGGTAAGGAAATGACCGAGCTTGACTTATGGAAATCAAAGGAAGTAATAATCGAGAACTTGGCAAAAATCGTTCGAATCAATCACGCTAAAACTGAATAATTTTCACTTACCCAGTGCTGGATAATTGCTCCTATTAATTCAAAAGAAGACAACTGAGATTATATTTCATTTCCACAGTTCGTTATACTTGAATGCGTTTGAATCTTGCTGCCTGTGCGCTGATTTCGCTGAGAATCTTAAACAATAAACTTATTCCGATGAATTTCAGCATGAGTGACATGAATGTCTTGAAAACAATCATTGTTGCAGGATTCTGATAATTATCTCGAATCATTAAGAATAATTGGTAAACAAGACTATTTCCCGTTTTAAACCCGATAAAAATCTCAAGAATCCCCATTGTTAAAGCCATGAGGAAGAAACTAACCGATACAAAACTTAAAACACGTGCAAGAAGGACGAACATTTTCTTTGATGATGAACTCACTTCATTTGGCTTGACATACGGAGCACCGTTAAATCGATCGAAAGTTCGGAACAAAACACTCCATGCAACTGGCGCAATAATTAGTGATGCAATAAATATTGTGTTTAGCTGACTAGGTGCTGCATTTATACTATTTAATATTTCAATTGCGATGACAACTACGACCAGTGGTGAAATCCCCAAGGGAATTCGTAATAATGCCTCTATTGATGCCTTGTGCAATCGGTCTCTAACAAGGAATGTAACAAGCAGTACAGGAATTAAGCCGATGAAGAGTGCTATCACTCCAGCATAAGCAGATATTTTGAATGTATCGCTAATTGCCTGCCCTATAGATTCTTTGTTAACATCTTGCGACCATGTTTCGGTTTTTGTTGGATCGATTTCTCCATGTCCATTTGCAAATACTATAACCATTATGATTACAAGTGCCAGCCCAAGAAAAACGAATATTAAATTAGATTTCGAGAACATTCTGAATTGATGCAAGGAAGTTTTTTCAGCAGCTTTGTCACTTTTTAACCCGAGAAATGCAACGAGAATCTGGATTCCCTGGGCTATCATCGAGATAATAAACGAAAACAGGAAAATTTTGTATGTCAGAATCATGCTGACACTTTGATTGTAAAAAACATTTGATTTCGGTACAAAATCCTCACCAAAAATCAGGAATGATCCAGGTAAAATATTATAAAGACTGTTGAATATTGGTGCTGCGAAACTGTTTATATTTTGTGCAAACTCAGCATTTCCTTCAACTGAACTGAGTAGACCTAGTGTTAACACCGCTTCACCCAGCAATCGTGCAACACCGATAGCTACTGCGCTAAGAACTATCAAAACACCAAGAAAGCACTCTGTTAGAAACGTTTTCTTTCGTATATTTTCGAATCCTTGTTGAATGTAAAAGGCGATATGAGGGGCAATCATCAATCCCATCAACAAACTCACAAAACCATATGTTGACCTGCTGTTTACATAAGATTCCTTAAAAACCCATGTACCGATGAATAAAATCGCAATTGAAGGAATTGCAAACCAGTATTCCCAAAAAGCATCAAAAATTCTGTTTACAAATGGGATTCTACCTTTGGCAAGTGCTAATCCGAGAATCAAACCAGGGATTATGCCGAATAATACTCCCATAAAAGAAATCTTAAAAGAATTGGATTCAATTGTCGGCACGTCATACTGCATATCATCAGGTTCCCAGATCATCGAATTCAGTTGATCGTTTGTTATCGGAGTTTTTAATCCAAGGGACAATCGGCTTACATTTCTCCACGTATCGACTTTCTCATTTTGTTCAGCAGTAAGCCTTTTCTCATAAATTTTAAAGATTGAGTAAAACGTTTCTAAAACTTTGATTGGAATGTCTTTCAACTCTGTAATATTGGTTACGAAGAGGTCAAGCTCGTTTCCAGTAAGATTTCCCTGCGCTAATCTTTCGAATTTCGTTTTATAGATCGAATATTGCTTCAATTGAAGCTCTGTAGCTTCCCATTTGGCAGTTGACAAAACAGGAACGTCTACATTTGCAGTGGCAGACTGATAAATGTATACAAATGCTGCTATCAAGGGTAGTATCACAACAGCACCAACAAGAACAATCAAACCGCTGCCAAAAACTGGATTATCAAGTATACTTTCTTTGGTTTTCTTTCTGCCGATAAATGCGGTTTTATAAGAGAGTAATGCCTGTTTTTTTCTGGCTTCTTGTTCTGTTCTGGTTTCCTCAAGATCACTTCTGCCAGATAACATCCCTTTGCTTCTCATTGCTGGAAATTCTCTTTTCGATTCCTCTCGCAACTTTTTAATTGTTTCTCGTGGTGATTCAATTTTCCCAACCTTTTCACTTGGTTCTAAGCCAGTGGTAGGTTTAAGTATGTTTTCAACAGGATCATTTTTGGGCATATCCGATGAAATTTGTTTATAATCTTGTTCCGCCTTTTTTCTCTTTCGTTTAGGAGGTTCAAACAACATATCTGGTGCATTGTCGTCCATTTTTGCCCAGAGGTTTTCATCATCACTTTGTTTGACTCTATCTACTGGAACTTCAATTGTCTCAAGACCTGGAAGATCATCAAACATCATGTTGTCGTCATCTTTTGGTGATTTATCTTTCTGTAAATTCGTAAGCTGTAGTGCAATTTTCTCAACTCGCTTATTGTAATAGTCAATTAATGCCTTTATTTTCGTGTTTTGCTCGAATCTTTCAGATGCTTCTTTGATAATTGTTTCCGCGTTCTGATAATCTTTTTGGTCCAGAAATGCTTTTACACGGAATTCGTAGTTTGAAATACTTCCCAGCTTGCCGCGCACCTTTTCAAGATGTAATTTCGCTTCAGGTAAATTCGGGTTTTTCTGAAGAACCATAAGCAGAATCATTTCCGCTTTTTCAAACTCCTCTTGTGTTAATGCAAGTTTAAGCTTTTCGTATTCCTGAGGGAAATCATCATACATACTTGCATCCTTTCGATAATTTATCTGATTATTATATCAGCTCTATTAATAAAATACTGTTTTATATGAAGTTAATACTAAATATGTTATTAAAACCTTCATATTTATTAATTCTTATGATATTAAAATATATGCTCAATTGAAACAAAATTTACTTACTCTCAATTCAAGGTTAGACATGAAAGATATTCAATTATCGTTTATATTATGTGTACTGACGATTTTGTTGATTGTTTCAGGCTGCAGAGAGGTTCCTGTCGAGGATCAACCCTTTGTCAAGCATGTTGCACCAAAAATCGAAAAACCGAAACCTGTTATTGAAAGATTGGTAATCCCAGTCCAGTCGGATGGTGAAATAAAGCCCGAAAATGATGTCAGAGATACCATGGATGCTGAGATAAAAGAATTCATTCATACTCACATCTTCTGGGCAGGCAAGTTTTCGTTGCTCATCGCTTATGATTACAGCATCAAGCACACGATGTGGAAAAAGGATTCAGATAAACCAATGATTGACCAGTATGAAAGCAAATTAGAGTATATCTGGCTCAATCCTGTGGGAATTCAGAAGGAACTACGCTATGGCGCGGATTTCATCTTCATTTCAACTGATAATAAGAATTTTTTCTCACCTTCGGATGTCAATTTTCTAAATGATGGGTATTCAAGGATTTATTTGCCGGAGACGATATTGGTTGACCAATTTTCAAAATATCAGCAATTCGTTAAACCATACACAAGCACAAATGTCGATAATCTCAAGTTTGTAACAACACCATCTCAAGTTTCGGGAGTTTCCGGACTTGAGAACTGGCGAAAAGGAGTCGGTTATCTTTTTGAACTCCAAAGTGCTAAAGATAAGTATAAAAGCTACAAAATCTGGTACACAGGACCAATCGATAACAACATTCTTCCAGAAGGTGTTAAATCGAGAAAAGACTTGCGCGAGCTTCAAATAAAGACATTTAAATATCCGGGTTCAACAAGCGATGATGCCAGTTACATGCATGATGTTGACGTAATTGTTGTACCAATCGCTGATCCATCGAAAATCTCACCACGAAAACTCGATATACTTGCTGGTTATTTGAATGCGAAAGTGATTTATTTTATTGGTGCTGACTTGATGGATGAAGAACAAAAGAATAAATTCATTGAAAGCATGAGCAAAAACGCAAGAACTCCACTCTGGCTTCCAGAAATTGCGACTTCATTGAAATCGGAGACAAAAGAATAATATGCAAAAAGAAAATATTCAGCTTATACATTCAGCGTTTGAAGAAATCGGATTAAAAATTTCAGATGATGCTTTTGACAAACTCGTGAAATACCACGATTATTTGATGAAATGTAATTCCATTCACAATCTTACGGGGCATAAGGATGAAGACAGGTCAGTTAAGCTAAATCTTATAAATTCTCTTGGTGCATTTATTGCGATTCAAGAAAAATTTAATAAAGACGAAATTAATCCAGCGAACCTTGAAATTGCTGACATCGGCACAGGTGCAGGTTTACCGGGAATCCCCTGGAGCATTTTACTGCCTGAAGCGAGGTTTTTCCTTGTTGACAGCAAAACCAAGAAAATTAATTTTCTGAGTGAAGTTGTTGAAATGCTTCAATTGAAGAATGTAACTCTGATGCAGATAAATGCTAACGAGATTAAGCAAAGGTTTGAAACTTTGGTTTTTCAGGCATTCGGTAAAACAGAAAAGATTCTCAAAGTAATTGGATTATGCATGAAACCAGGTGGACAGTCATTTATTTTCGCAGCCAATCCCGATAAATTAACGTCAGAGCTCGATACTTTCGAAAAATTCCAAAACGAAATTTTGCCCTTTAAATTGCCACATATGCCCGATTATGAACGAAACCTGGTTTGCATCACCAGAAAACCTGATGAAAAATAAATAATCATCACCAAGCTGGCTAAATTGAATCAGCATGGTTTATTTGTCGTCATCGTCAGGCGAATTGTCCGGTACAAGACTTTGCAGATAATCATCATAAACCAGGTCTGCACGTTTGCAGCATCTGAACCCGTATGTACTTGGTCTACGTCCCGGATGATTGCCGTTACGCCACGAAGGTTCGCAATATTCCTTTTCTGTATCGTAACTGCCTCCCTTGATGACTCTCCACGGTTTCGCTTCATTTTTCTGGTCGTTAAGTGGATTCTTTCGAAGTTTAATGTCATTAGCTACTGTTTTTTTGAAATATTCCGTATCCCAGTAATCAAGAACCCATTCCCAGACATTACCACTCATCTGGAGTGCGCCAAAAGGAGATTTATACTTATCGTATCGATAAACATGCGCAAGTTCGATAGAACCATCAATCATCCCTTTATCATAGCCATAAATTCCACTCGGATCTATATCTTTCCAGTTACATGCATCTTTAATCCATTTATCACCCCATGGATATTTTTTGCCATAATATCCGCGTGCTGCCTTCTCCCACTGCACTTCTGAGAGGAGCTTTTTCCCTGACCAATGACAATATGCTTCCGCTTCGTACCAAGATACTCCGACAACTGGATTATCATTGTCCATGTTTTCGTCCCAATATTCTGGCTTTGTCAATTTTCCGCTTGTCTTGAATATCAAACCTTCTTGACTCCAATATTCAGGTGTTGTATACCCGCCATCATCAATGAATTTCCGGTATTGTTTGTATTTTATCGGGTGTTTGTCCACGTAAAAACTAGATACATAAATCTTCATCTCAGGTTTTTCAACTCCATGATTCCTGACGTAATTTGACCCACGGGTGAAGGTTCCTGCTCGAACGAGAAGCATTTCAGATTCATCAATCGGATTGTTCCATTTTTCAGGATAATTCTTTTCAAATTCACACATTTCTGGACCGGGTTCAGGTATTTTAAGTTCTTCGCATGATGGATCGACATATCCGGTGTTATTTGTTGTTCCATTGACTGTCGAACCATTCGTCGGCACGGTTTGTACTCCATTTGGATTATCGGAATTACCGTTATTGTCTGGTTTTACAGGTGGATCCGGTACACCCACAGAATCAGTGGGTTCCTCTACCTGAATTATCGGCAATATCACAAAGTAAAAGAGAGCAGTTACAACGCCGATGAGAAGCAGTACAGTTATTAAAAATCTCATGTATATTCCTTTAGGGTCAATCGGGTGAATTTTTATAACAATATATATTATATAAAACCTTTTATTTACATGATACTATTAATTCAGAATAACGATTTGCGAGATAACAATGAATCAGCGCGATGTAAAATCAAAGCTTAGAAGGATTTATAAGAAACTTACTGAGATGTTTCCGGATGCGGAATGCGAGCTTGATTTTGTAAATGTATATCAGCTTTTTATCTCGACTCTTCTGTCTGCTCAGACTACGGACAGAAGTGTAAATGAAGTTACACCTACGTTGTTTAAGCAATATCCTGATTTTAATTTCCTTGCCAAAGCAAAGCAGGAGGACGTTGAGAATATTATCAAAACAATCGGGCTTTATCACAATAAAGCCAAAAACATTATCGCATCAGCAAAACTCGTTGTTACAGAATTTGGTGGTGAAGTGCCACGAAATTTCAAGGATTTGGTTACTTTGCCGGGCATAGGGCGTAAAAGTTCAGTAATTATCTTGGGCAACGGATATAACATTATCGAAGGCATTGCTGTTGATACGCATGTTTCGCGTATTGTACACCGTTGGCGGGTAGTTCCAAAGACTGACAAAACACCTGATAAAATCGAAAAAATTCTGATGAATCTTGTTGAAAAAGATGAATGGACAAATTTTTCACATCGTGTCATTCTTTTCGGAAGAAGAATCTGCAACGCTCGAAAACCAAA
>CAYZQB010000002.1:15353-30192 GCA_964480395.1 uncultured Planctomycetia bacterium | reverse complement strand
GGTGAGGACATTTCGATTGACCCTCCTGTGGGTAATCCGCGAGCGATTCTCGTGATTTCTACCTGTAGCGTGGACAAAGCTTCATTTACTGCAAGCATTGTTCCATCACCCTCATAATCGGGATTTGTAGCAATAATTACTTCCTTAACCGGAACCTTCGATGCATCTTTGTTATCTATGTCAAGACTCGCACGAATTCTGACTGCAAGCTGTTTTATCGTTAAATTATCAATCGTTACACCCTCAAGCGGTGAAAGTCTGCCTGTTAAGATGTGATACAAACCCTTGTATTGCCCTGTCTTCTCAATAGCCCATAAATCCTTCGGTTGTTCTACAACACATATCAGTGTTCTATCACGAGATTCATCCTTGCATATCTCGCACGGGCTTTCAATCGTCAGATTAAAGCATTGCTCGCATACAGTCATCTTCTGCTTAACGTTCGCAATCGACCGGGCAAGCTTCATCGCATCATCTTTTGGTATCATCATAATATGATACGCAAGTTTTTCCGCGCTTTTCTCGCCAATACCCGGAAGTGCTGCGAAATGCTCGATTAAATCAATCATATACTCAGAATACGGTAGTTTTTCTCGTAATGATTTTTTCTTTTTTGCCATTTTTTTTCTCAACCGGTTAAATCATGGGCCAAAAATTCTGGTCATGCCAGATATCTTCACGCAGAGAATCATTCAAATCAGCCAAAAATGCTAGATGTGTTCGTTCCCAAGCAGCAAGTTCTTGGAATAGTTTTTTCTCGTTTTCATCTTGTGCTTTTTCAGCATACTCAGCGTAGTATTTCACAGCTTTTTCTTCGAAATTCATTGATGCTGCTATCGCTGCTGCCTCATAATCCGACGCCTTTATACTCGCTCTGATTTTGTCCGTAAGAACCTTGTCAACAGTCTCAGACAATGTAGGAAGCATGGTTGACGCAGCGACATTGCCGGTTTCCTTGATATTCTCGAACATTTTCTGAAGCGTTTTGAAATGGACATCTTCCTCACGGGCAAATGTTTCGAAAAGTTCTTTAACTTCTGCGTTTTTTGTAGTCACAGCGTTTGTCAGATAGAAAGTTTCTCCTTGTTTTTCCAAGAGCATTGCGTTTTTGATAATATCAAGTCTTGTGTCCATTTTTGTCTCCATATTGATTAATAATCTTCAATTTCCTCGAACATTGATTTATCTGCAAAGCAAGTCGGGCAAATCCAGTCATCGGGCAAATCCTCAAATGCAGTACCCGCAGGAATGCCAACCTCAGGATCTCCGATATCCGGGTCATAAATATAGCCGCAAGGTATGCATCGATATACTTTTTTCATGCTGTCCGCCAAAATCAACCGAAAAGCCAAAATAATACACTGATATTTTACATTGTTGATTGCGTTTTACTAACACAATGTACTGATTTCATCAATCGTATCCAAAGTTAAGAAAAATGAAAAAAAAACCGGCTACGATTGCAGCCGGTGCACGTTAAATCCATGATTTATTGATCAATCACATTCTTAATAAGGTTAATGATAATCGGTAATTCATCGACCTCTGGATTGGGCGTCCATGCTTTTCTGTCGACTCTGCGGATTACTACAAAATATGTTCCTTTGCAGAACAAACCGTTTGTATTCACGCCGTTTTTCATCATCCAAGAATTCATGTTTTTCAAAATAAAGCCATTGTGCATAATATCAACTTCTACCTGACCGAATGCATCTGGGAATATCGCATCAAAAAGCATCTTTCTAGCAATTTCGACATCGAACTTGAAAAGCATGATTTCGTTTTTCATCATTTTGATGTTGTTGAATTTACCGCTTTCAAGTTTGTCGATATCCGAATCCATCTTAAATTCGACTTTTACCTCCAAATCATTGTTAGGCACAGTAATATTCAGCATATGTTTCGCAGGCAGAAAATACCCGTACATAAACCCTAATCCCTTAAACGATGGACGGTAATAATTTTCAATGCTTTCAGTTCTTATGTAATTTTTAGCATTAACATCAGGGATTGCATCTCGTTTAATCATGATTGTCGCATCGGGAATTGTCAAACCTGTTGCATTATCCTTAACGTTGATACAGACAAACTTTGATGTTTCAAAACTCGATAGATCCATGTTTATTGGTGTATTGTTGAGTTTATCAGCTTTCATCACAAGTGCTTCGCCTCTGAATTCAACCTCGGTTGATTTAAAATCCAAAGGTTTGATGTCAGCTTTCAGAATTATATCTTGAGCATCCATGCTGTAATCGCCAGTCAATTTTACTAAATATATGCCTGGATCAAGAATCTCAGTACATACACGCTTGTTACCCCATGTAGTTTCAAGGGTTGTATCGTCAGCGTTTTGCATAACTCTGAAGAATAAACCTTGCGCATTTTTACCAGAAATTTCGATATTTATTCTGGAAAGTTTGTCAATATTAATCTGCCAACCTATTTCAGAAATCTTGGGAACCGTAAATTGCATTTCATCCCCTGATTTCAGTACCTTAACTTTGCTGAATTTAAGCTTAACCGGTAAAACTTTGTCCTGCCATCTTGTAATAATTATCTTATTCAAACCTTCAGGAAGAAAGATAACCCGGTTCGTCGGTACTTTGAAGTTTTGCTGATACCACCGATTGGGAAGCCGATGAATCTCAATGGAAACATTCGTATCTGCTACTTTTTCTTCGGTAGCAAGCGCAAAATCGAGATTGTAATAGCCTGATTCTTGGCATAGGAAGAAAAACTCTTTTGCGTTTATAGAACTAAGATTTTCCAGGACATATTCTGTGTCAAGCTTGATTGCGTCGGCATCTGCAGGAATTTCATCGTTGTTGACAAAAGATACAGTTAACTCGAATTCCAACACATCAATAGGTTTATTCATGTATCCTTTCATAACCTGCACGGTATATTCACCTGGAATAAGATAAATTTCAACGATTCGCAGATTCCCAACCTCTTTTGAATATGCGATTTGCGACTCACCTTTTTTCAGGTTGAAAGCCAATAAGCCGTTTTCAGTAATACATTTGAGTAAAATCCTATAAATTCCCGGTTTATCCAGATTGATATTTACATTTTTCGCCATATATCCTTTAACCTGCCCTTTAATCGGTTCACCAGGTTTCGTTTCTTCCGTTTTTGGCTCTTCAACATCGGGGTTTTCATCGTCAGGCTTTTCGGAATCAGGTTCTTCAACATCGGGTTTTTCAATTTTGTCATCTCTCATGTACTTTTTCTTAAGAATTTCGCTTGGGCGCGGGTTTATAACGTCTTTCAGCTCATCCATCATCTCCCATGCTTCTTCAACATCATTAAACCATGGTGATTCATCGTCGTCAGGATGGAAAGTGAACGTCCATTTGCTGTCTGCAAATTTACCACCAAGTTCGAAATCATCTTTTTCAGGTTCTGTATCACCTTTTTCCAAAACCTCAATATTGCCCATGACATATGCTTCATCACCTTTAACATGATATACTGCATATTCAAATTTTGATATTTTCTCAATAGAATCGATTCCTTCTTCGATTTGTTCTTTATCCTTTTCAGTCAAATATTCGAGAACTTCTTTGAATTTACCAGTTGTCATACATTCGCAAAAAATATCGAGATGATTCGAGAACATTTTATCTTTGTCCTCTGTCTTGATTTCATCTTTCTTGTCAAGCCACCATTTTATCTGGTTTGTAACCCATTTCGGCAGCTTCAATGATGCATCTTTGAGTAAATCTTCTGATCTTAGCATCGGAAAAACTTTCCAGCTTGGAAGTTCTTTGTAACCCTCGTTTTTCAGTAAGAAAATTGCTGAACTAGTGAACTTATCCGCTGTTACATCAAGCAAACATACTGCGAAATCCTCTTTTTCGACAACAGCTTTAATCACAAGTTTAAACTCAATATCTTTCGACAATGAATCATGAAACTTCTTAATTGTTTCCTGTGATTTAGTGTCAGAAGGTGTAAGTCGCTTCATCATTTCAAGGTCTCTGTTGCCAAACGCTCCAACATATTCAAAACATACAAAATACGGCGATGCTTGATATTCTCTTAGTTTCGAGAGTAGTTTCCGGTTTGAACGAATTTTTGTATATGCTTCTTTTGCCCATTCTGGAGCGTTCTCAGCCAGATCATCAAGTTCCTTGATGAACCATTTATCATCAATTTTAATCATGCTCATAATTGCAATATCTACATCGTGTTTCTTTTCAATTATGCAGACTTCCGAAATTGCAAGGGAGAAATCGTCTTTGGTAATAATATCCAGAGTTTTGAATTCAAATCTGACACCTTCCATTTCTCCCATCATCTCAGCAAATTTAGCGATTTCCTCATGCAATTCACTGACACAGATTTTTTTCAGATTCTCAGCATCAACTTTCTGGAAAAAATCGAAGAAATGCTTCAACAGTTTTTCTGGTGTGCTTTGAATATCGCTGAAATCGAGTTTTTCCGCAGCTTTTTCGTCCTGTGCGAAAGAAACTGTACCGAGGAATAGTGCAGAAATGCCTAATACAAAGAACAACTTCTTAAACATATGACCTCCAAAATAAATAAGGGTTAGACTTAAATGTAACATACTGAAAAAACAATTTTCATCATGTTTAAATCTTTATAATGTTAGAATAATTTTAATCTCATTTCAATTGTCATCTTCTGCTTTCTCTTCTGCGTTACATTCAGCGATATAATTTCTTAGCATTTCCTGCTTAAAGTTTAATTCTTTATTATCAAGCTTTTCTTCGATTTCCTTGGGAATTTTCCATATCCATTTTTCCCCCGTCCAATACGGAGGCCAACGATCTACCGGGTCATAACCACCTGGATTGAAAGGATTGCATCTCATAATTCGATAAACACCTAAAACTAAACCCCATATCGGTCCTTTTTTTTGCACAGCTTCGACCATAAACGTCGAGCAAGTGGGCTGGAACCTGCACATACTGGGAAGTAACGGGCTGATACAACATTTATAAAAGAACACAGGAGCAAGCAGAATCCATTTCAAGATTGTGCTTATAGTCGAAATAATATATCTGACGATTGCCATATTTACTCCAAATATCAATCACTGGATAATTCCTGCGAAATTTTCCTACTTGCTGCGATTTTTCATATGTGTAGAAGTACCCTATATTAATTATAACTCAACTTCACACTGCATTATATCAAATTTCTTTCCGATACTTTCTATATGAGTTTCATACAGTTTAAAGGATAATTTTACATTGAAATATATCGAACGAATTGAAGTTAAAAGTTTAAAGGACGTTCTTGAAACATCGATTAACACAGGGGATAGAGATAAAGCTAATGAAAAAGCATCGGAATTAATTGACAAATACATTGTACTCAGCGGAAATCTTCTGATTAAGCATTTCTCAGAACTCAGCAATGAAAACCAAATTAAAATTATCGACAAAGCTCCATTAATCAGCGAACAGATTCTCGATCATATCGATCAAAATTCGAAATATTATCTTAATGTTGAGAAAATTCTTGTGCGTCAGCGAAGTGTTGATTCTCTGGATCTTCTTAAAGATGTACTTTTGCTGTCAGACAGAAATCTTACTCAGCTAATTTGTGATGTTATTGAGACAATTCTTGTAAGCTTCAAACAGTCATGGTTTTTCAGTTTGCAAATAATTCAAAACCATATTTATGGCAAAAATCAAGATTTTGACAAAGCTCGGAAAGCACTTTATGAACTCGAATCACTTGCAGAAATGGTGATCCAGAACATTGAAAGTATTATTTTCATTGTGCCAACTAAAGTTCCGGCTGAAGGATTTCTCACCATGCTTTTCCTCGGTCCTAACAGATATTCCGATATTCCTTTCGATGTATTATTCGATGAAGATGATCCTGAAGTGCGTTTCTTGACTGATTTTGCAAGCTGGCGCATTCTATCGGAAGCCTTGATTGACGGTGATAAAAAAGTGTCATTTTGTACACGGGAGTCAATTGGCAACAATGAAACAATCGAAACACCTGAATTTCTCATATATTGCCTTCAACACAAAAACGAACGCATGAGATACATAGCACTTAATCTCTTCGACAATCTGAAATCTCCACATTCGTTTAAAGGTGTTATGAAACTCCGCAATAAGCTGAGCCCAAGCTCATGGAAAAAATTGATTGAATCGACCCAAACTGTACCATATATTTCACTTTGTATTAATAATGTCGAATTTCTTTCAAAAAACCTTGCTTATGAATTGCTCAGAGAAGCGGATATTATTCAGGATACACACAGAAGAAACCTGATTTATGCTCAGCTCTTAAACTTTGACGATATCGATTTCATCATTGAACTTCTCAAAAGGTTCAAACGCATTGCAGTAGACCAGGGATTTGATTTCCTGTACAGTTCACTATTGATTCAAATAATGAATACTCAACATTATGCAGGTTCTCTTCTTCTCGAAAGTCAGTTAAATACGTCACAAAAAAACAAGGTCTTACGACGTATGCTGAAAAGCAATTTTGAAGAAGTTCGTCAAATTGCGAAGAATCAGCTTGATGAAGCAACATGGAAGGATTTACTCGGTAACACGAAAACCGAAATCATAAGTCTTTTGAAACTTGAAACCGAAAGCTATGCCAAGCAAAACAGCGATTTCATTCGAAAGCTGAAAACTAAGCTTATGAGTGAAAATACTGGTGAAATCATCGAAGGTATTCAATTAATCGACTGCAAAAAAGAGTATTCAACCGAGTTGTTTCCATATATTCACAAGCTCGTGCGAAGTATAAACACTGATGTACGGTCAGCAGCAGTGCATGTATTAAGTAAAATTGATCCAAAAACAACGAACGAGTTGATTATTAACACGCTAAACGATGACAGCAGCATAAATATCAAAATCTCGACACTGAATATCATCGAAGAATTGGATGACAAACGATATGTAGTATATTTGAAGCAATTTTTTAATTCTGAAGAACCTTCTTTGAAAGCAAAGGTGATATATCTTGTATACAAGCTTACTAACAATGAATTCACAGTTTTACCTGAACTTGAGAAAATGCTTCGGTCAAGAAATCTTGATGAAGTTCAGGAAGCGTTAAATGTCGTTAAGGTTTTCGATAAACAAACAATTATAGAATTATTGGAATCGATGATTTGTATCCATACTAACCAGAGAATAAAGACAAAAATTATGAGATCGCTCAAAACTCTTCGCGATAACTAAATTTTCATTAAACGTAAGCTATTTATCGGATTTCTTGCAGATTTCGCTTAGTAAGTTTTTCGCAATATCAACGAATGTTGCTTTGATGCTTTCATTGCCTTCAGATGCCATGATTGGCACACCTTTGTCGCCTGACACTACTATTTCAGGATTTAGTGGAAGGTTGCCCAAAAGTGGTATCGCAAAGAATTTTGCGGTTTTGCTCCCACCGCCGTGAGCAAAAATTTTCGTTTCCTTCCCACAATGCGGGCAAATGAATGTACTCATGTTTTCGACAATCCCAAGCACATCAACATTCGTTTTGCGGAACATTTCAACATTTCGTGTAACATCATCAAGTGCGACTTTTTGGGGGGTTGTAACGACAACTGCACCAACAGCACCGGAAAGTTGAGATAATGTCAATTGAACATCGCCGGTTCCAGGTGGCAGGTCAATTATAAGATAATCGAGATCACCCCACATAACATCTCTCATAAATTGTTTCAACATGCCGTCAAGCATAGGTCCACGCCAGATTACCGGTGCGCCAGGCGGAATAATGAATCCGAGTGAAACACATGATACTCCGTATGCCTGTGCAGGCACGATTTTTTGGTCTTCAGTCGCTTGCAACGGTTCTTTTATATTGAGCATCGTTGGAAATGAAGGTCCATAAGCGTCCGCATCCATAAGTCCGACTTTCGCACCTTGCTGAGCGAGAACGAGAGCAAGATTAACCGAAACGGTCGATTTTCCGACACCACCTTTGCCGGAACTCACTAAAATCGTGTTTTTCACAGTTTTCAAGTATTCTTTCTCTTCTGCTTTCTTGTTTTGCGGACGTGCAGTCAATTTCACATCAACAGTTTCAATCTGCTTGAATTTTTCCAATATCAGCGTTTTACACTGTTCTCTGAATTTATCGCGCATCGGACATGCAGGCGTTGTCAATTCGAGATCAAACGAAACCTTTTTATCCCCGATAGTCAAATTCTTGACAAATCCGAGTGAGACAATATCCTTGCCCAGGTCAGGATCCATCACATTTTTCAAAACCTCCAAAATTTGTTCCACGTTTATCTCAGTACTCATTTTGATTCTCCGAAAATAACAAGAAATACTAAAATACTACATCACACAAGCATTACAAAAAAAATCGCTTAATAATTTTTAGTGATTAAATAATATTCAATTTTGCATGCAATATTTAGTGTGATTTTGTAAAATCAACATACTTTTAAACTTGGTGATGTATGTGCATTGAAATTAAAAGGTTTAAGTGGGGTGAGGATAAAAAACTCTGTAATGCGTTCCTGATGCTGCCAAAAAAGCTCTATAAAGACGATAAATACTGGGTGCCAGAATGGATGACTGAACGCAAATTGCTGCATAATCCGAAGAAAAATCCATGCTTAAAACGCATTCACCCAACGTATTTCGTCGCTTTCAAGGATAATGAACCTGTTGGACGTGTAACCGCGCATATTATCGAAGAACACAATATATTTCACGAGGAAAAGACGGGATTTTTTGGATTTTTTGAGTGCATTAACGATCAGGAGATTGCTAATCAATTGCTAAAATCTGCGGAAAAAGAAATGCACGATGCTGGCATGACAGAGATTCGCGGTCCTTCGAATTTCTCGTCAAATGAAGAATACGGCATGCTTGTTGACGGACTATGGGAAGATTCTCCGCAAATAATGATGATTCACAACCCGAAATATTACATTGAGCTTGTAAAAAACGCTGGTTTCTCGAAGGCGATGGACCTTTATGCATATCACATCGGTCCGGAGAATTGGCCCAATCCGAAGATTCAACGCATTGCCAAGATTGTTCGAAAGCGTCAAAACGTTACAATTCGTGAAATTGACATCTCGAACAAAGGTTTTATTGCTGAGAGAGATAAACTTCGCGACGTTTACAATCAAGCATGGGAGAAAAACTGGGGTTTTGTTCCGATGAATCGTGAGGAATTTGAGTACGCAGCAAACGGATTGCGCACAATGATTAACCCGAAATTCGCGTTCGTCGCAGAAATAGACGGCGAAGCTGTTGCATTTTGCGCAACACTTCCGGACATTCACCAAATTCTCAAACACACCAAGGGCAAGACGCTGCCAATGCTCTGGCATTTATTCATTCGAAAAACACATCGCAGACCGAATAAAATCATCAACCGTATCAGAATCACGCTGATGGGTGTCAAAGCAAAATACAGGCGTAGAGGGATTGAAGCAATATTTTTTGAGGAAAATTTTCTGCGCGGTATCGAATATGGCTTTTCTGAAGGTGAAATGAGCTGGATCCTCGAAACCAACTACGAAATGAATAACTCCGCAGATATGCTAGGTGCAAAAGTATATAAAACCTACCGCATCTGGTCAAAACCTCTGTAACACAAAAAATGTGTTATTGACCCAAGGCACATGTAAAAAGATTATTTTTGGTTAAGGAGGTTGGAAATGACAGCGGTTAATTCCTTCAACTCATAAGGTTTCGCTATTACGCTGTTAAATCCATATTGCTCGAAATTGCTCATTATAGGATCGGTCGAATACCCGCTTGATACGATTGCTTTCACGTCCGAACTTATATCCCGAATCTTTTTAATTGCTTCTGCGCCACCCATACCGCCTGGGATTGTCAAATCGAGAATAACCAGATCAAAAGGTTTCTTGGTTTCATATGCTTTTTTAAATTTATAAATCGCCTGCACTCCATCTTCAGCACAGTCAATCTGTAAACCCAATTCATGCATAAAGTGTGTTAACGTTACCCTAATTGACGGATCATCATCCATAACAAGTACTCGACCATGCAAATCGCATTGTTGGAATTCAATGTCATCAAGAACTTCAAGAGTTTCATCTGACGCTGGCAAATATACATTAAATGTCGAACCGAATCCTTCTTTGGACTTGAAAGTTATCAAACCGTCGTGATTCTTTATAATGGAATATGATGTCGCCAATCCGAGTCCACTTCCTTTTTGTTTTGTCGTAAAATATGGATCGAAAATACGGCTCATGATACTCTCATGAATGCCAATTCCTTCGTCGGCGATTGAAATTCTAACGTATTCACCGGGATTTAATGCAACCAATGTGTTTTCATTAATGCTCCAATTTTCGGCATTAACTGTAATGCTACCGCCATTGGGCATTGCTTGAACAGCGTTAATAACCAGATTGTTAATCACTTGCCCGACTTGTCCTGTGTCAATTTCGACGTTTAGTAAATTTGTTGCAATTCGATATTTACTGACAACATTTGATCCTCGAAGAGAGAAGTTGACGATATCAATCAACAGATCCTTGACAGAAGCGGTTTTTTTGGTGGGTGTTCCACTTTTTGCGAAAGTCAGTAGTTGTTGTGTTAAACCTTTTGCTCTGAGTATCGCATCCTCAGCTTCTTTGATATTCAAATATATTTTATCGTCGTCATTTAGTTTCAATTTTGATAGTTGGATGTTAAGAAGAACACCTGTTAGAATGTTGTTAAAATCGTGAGCTATGCCACCTGCAAGAATACCAAGAGATTCCAATTTTTGTGTATTAAGTAAATCTTTTTCGAATTTTATTTTATCTGTGATATCTCTGAATACTAGTACAATTCCCAATGAATTATTCTTTGTGTCCTTGATAGTTGTTCCTGTATATGAAATATGACATTCTTTACCATCTTCAGAGACAAGTGTTGTGTTTTCCGAATAATGAACAATTTTGCTTGTTTGCAGCATTTTTTTCACAGGCACATCAAGCTTTTTCTCAAGTTTAGTATCACTAATTTTAAAAACAGAATCGATATGTTTACCCAGTGCATCTGATTGGCTCCAGCCTGTCAGTTCTTCTGCGAGTTTGTTCATCAGAGTGATTCTGCCTTCAATGTCCATGGAAATCAGTGCATCACCGATACTTTGGATCGTTACATCAAGCTTTTCTTTTTCGGTTTGCAATTCGATTTCCATTTGTTTTCGATCAGTAACATCTTCGAGGATTACGAGAACACCGTTAATCGTGTAATTTTGGTCTGTAATTGGTGCCAGATTGTATCTGAGTTGTCTTTTCATGCCGGTATTCGAAATGAACGGTTTCTCGTTAACAGAGGTAATTCCTGTATTCAGACATTCTTCTATATCTTTGGTTATGATTGAATTGAAAATTTTGTCGATTTTCATGGATTTAATTTCAGCAATTTCATCATCATCACTGACATTAATAATCTCAAAGAATTTATGGTTTGCTTCGACAATCCTGTTGTTTTGATCTAAGGAGACAATGCCGATCGGTGCTTTTTCAATTAGGAGTCGATATTTTTTTTCATTAACAACCAGCTTATGCTCAGTATGTTTTCTTTCGGTAATATCGTGATGAATTGCAAGAATCGAATTGATGCTTTTATCATTAAGTGATTCAGGGATATATCGAATTTCGAAAAACCGTTTTCCGATAATAGTATCCCAAAGGATTTCGACTTTTTGGGGTTTTTTGGTATTAAGTGTCCATTCGAGAGTTCTATCCAACAAATTGCACAGATTTTCTGAAATGCCCATATCTTTGTATTTTTTCCGTAAAAAATACTCAGCAGATTTTCCAGTGTAATCGCATATAGCTCGGTTAACGTAAATGAATCGCTTGTTTATGTCCAATCTTAACACAATATCAGGGATGCTAAATGCTAGCGAGCGAAACTCTTGCTCTCTTCTGAGAAGGTTTGTTTCTGCTGATTTTCGGTATGTTACATCCTCACCCGATAGGATTATACCTGAGAATTCTCCCTGGTCATTTAAAAGAAGCGCGCTGTTCCACGCAATAATTCGTTCATGCTTCGCCTTATTCAGTATTGGACATTCGAGATAGCTTACTTTTGAGTTTTGATTATTTTGAAGATCGTTAAACCATTTGTTAACTTTGTCAATATGGTTCACGGGAATACATAATGTGATCCAATTTTTACCTATGATTTCATCTTCCTTGAGTTCGAATAAATCACATCCAACACGGTTTATCATAGTGATTTTAGCACTGTTATCTAGTACGACAAAGATGATGCCAGAACCATCAAGATATTTATTTACTTCTTTTTTATCTTCGAAAATTTTACTACCAATCTTAAAGGATTCAGAATTTTCTTCCAATTCCTCTAAATTCTTTTTCAGTGTAAAGAAATCTTCTGGGGATATATTATTCAATTTCCACCTGTTGCCCAATTTCAGGTTTTTTCAATGAAAAATCTACAAATATGTTCACTTTCAAAACCGAATAATTACATTTTCATCGGTAATATCAAGTGGAAAATGTAAGAATAGGATAATTTGTGCAATTTTTGTAAATATTGAAGTTTTTACAAAAACATTGTACGTGTTTTTATGTTAATTCCAAGACTTATTTATGAATTCCAGACGATGCTGAAAAACCGGAAAATTTCCAAAGAATCTCAAAAATATTTTTATTTAACCACAGAGAACACAAAAAAACACCAAGAAAAACAAAGATTGTGGATATAAAAACAAGAACTTTGGTGAAACTTCGTCAAATTCATGGCATAAAAATAATCAATTATTAGTGCTATTACTATAAAATCTCCATTTTTGCATAATTTTTGAATGATTTTCGGTGTGAACTTTTATTGCATGAATTAATCGGTAATAATCATATCTGATTGCATTACGTCCAGAGCGGATCGCCTGTCAGGATAAATCTGAAAAAACCTGTCCAATCGAGTAATTTTGAAAATATCCAAAATATCTCTGCGCAAAGAAGTAAGTTTCAGCTTGCCATTTCCGACAATAATCCAATTTCTTAACATTACAAGTTTTCCGAGAACTGCAGATGAGATGTACCATACATTCGAAAAATCGAGAATAAGACAGACATTCTCCTTGTCTTTCGCGATAGCAGCAAATTCATCTTCCAAAAGCTTAATTCTGTCAGATTTATCGAGTGATTCTTCGATAAACGTCGCAATTGTAATATTATCAATTTCTTCAATTCTTAATTTGTCAGTCACAATTGCCTTTCAATATGTCTTATTTGTAACATCGGATTGAATCGTGTATCAATGTATAATAAATCTGGAAGAATTATATTTTATTTTTGTGTTTATCGCTAACATTTAATCAATCTTTAAGGAAGAATTTCAAGCTCAATGCTGTTTGATGCAACATATTCACCCTCAAAAATCTTTGTTTTTACTGTTATAAAATATTTACCGGGCTTAAATTCTTTAATCTCCAAATCGTCAGATAAAAAACCATCACTTTCCATGATAAACACTTCGTTATGAGTTTCACCAGCTTTCAAAATATATGGTGTTTCATCCAGGAGTTGTTTTCGCTTCTGCATGTCGTCTTCGAATCTTGGTTTACTGGATTCAAGTTCACCTTCGATTTCGAACACAATATAAGGATTTGTTTTTAACATGCGCTTGATTTTGAGTTCTTTTTTTGTCATGTTTTCCCATTTAACTTCAAATTCAAGTGAATCGCCTTTGTTTATTCGATTTTTACTCACTGAAAGAGTAAGTTTAAGACCACCTATTGTTTCAGCATTGTCTTTAATACCCAGTTTTCGTTTTAATGATTTTGGCAGCTCAAGCTTGAATTCGCTTGCGTCGATAAATTCCAGTGTGATTTCATCGCTGATATCGTCCACACAACCCAAACATCTGTCATCACCTTTTCCGTAATTGCAGATAAAGCATACTTCATAATTGAATTTTAATTTCTTAATAAGTGATGTTTTCTCATCAATTGAAAAAATTGTCTCAACAATGCAATCGCTGATTTTGCTGTTTTTCCAATGCTCTTCTTCCTTCAATTGCTTCCAATATGAAAAATATTCAATAAACTTTGCAGGTTTTTTACCTTCTGTTCGGGCGACAATCTGGATAATATCGTCCTTTGCTGGCTTTTTATCTTTTACGTCCTTGACATCCTTGGAATCTTTTTTCGAATCTTTGCTATATGAATACTCATCCAAGCTGTACTTCTTTATCAGATTGAAAACGTCAAATGGTGACTTAATCAAATCTCCATTAATGAATTTTGCGCTGAAGTTGTTTATTTTGTCTGATTTCGCTATTTCCCATTCATCTTCCTTCGATTCAATAAGGTATTTTTTGCCGTCAGAATAAACTCTCTTTTTTGCAGAATCGTCAACTTTGCCGGTTTTTCCGTCTGCGATAATACCGGTACCTAAAAAGCACATATCAGTTGCATTTGTATAACCATCCCAGACAATTCGACTGGTTTTGCCAACTGTTATTCGATATTTCAAATCCTTTTGCTTTAGTGTTTTATTGACAGCATCCTTGACTATTTTGTCGGGTTTCGGTGTTTTCGAGTTTTTCGAATAAACATTTAAGCAAAATATCGATAAGGCAAAGATGATAATAAATAAGATTCTAAATTTCATAATTTTTCTCCTAAAGACTCGAATTTTATTAAATACTTGAGCAAAAAAGTGTATTTACCTGTTTTATTATAACCTATCAAACAATTGACAGACAAATTTTACTCATTCATATTCTCGATATCAGGGCAGGTAAACCTGCTTTTCTTTACGCCCCGTAATATGTTAACACGAATACGATATATGAGAAGTTTACTCATTCATATTCTCGATATCAGGGCAGGTAAACCTGCTTTTCTTTACGCC
>CAYZQB010000002.1:0-15253 GCA_964480395.1 uncultured Planctomycetia bacterium | reverse complement strand
TTACTCATTCATATTCTCGATATCAGGGCAGGTAAACCTGCTTTTCTTTACGCCCTCGTAAATGTTAACACGAATCAGTTGTTAAACACATATTACTCATTCATGTTCTCGATATCAGGCACAATATCATCAGTAGACTCAAGTTTTTCAAGTCTTGACTTCAATTCTTCTTCTTTCCTCACAGCAGATTCAAGATCTCCTGATTCTTCTGCATCGTTGATATCGTCGATTATTGCGAGGAATTTTTCTTTTTCAGGATCATTACCGTCAACAAGCATCATTTCGTCTGCAAGCCCGATTTCGTCAAGAATCGCTTGCAACTCATCAAGATATTCCTGGTCGTTGATATCGGATTCGCGTAATTTCGAATCGAGGTTTGAATTTCGCACTTTTTCGATTAAACGCTGAATAGATTTCTCATCTTTTTGCTTTTTTAACCTATCAAGCGCATAAATATATCTTTTTAGCGCGATGCCTTCAAGGTTCGACCGCTTTGCTTCACGCCTGATTAACGATAATTCTGTTTTCATCGCTTTCAAATCTTCCCAAATATAATCAACTTCAATATCATTGCCGGTTTTTCTCTTTTGTTTTATCTGCTCGATGAAACTTGATTGTTTTGCTGATAATTTGCGCAATTCAACCTGATGTTTTCTACGATCTCGCTCAATGCCGATTAATGCTGCCTTCAAGTCTTTAAGCTGTACGGATTTTCCGAATAATTCTTTTATAAATCCCATATTATCTCCTATAATCCTTTAAAATTGTTATCTAATCAACAGACTGCAAATTTGCAAACTATCATACTATATTAAACAAAAATTTTACGGTTCAGAAATATTTTATTAATTAAGAGAGTGTAAAATGACAAACAAAACCTTTTCAGTTCATCTCATAGTCAACGATCTCGAAGAAAGCATCTCGTTTTATACTGACATATTAGAATTCAAACTTATACAAACAAGAGGTATGCCGATTTTTTTTGCCCAGCTTGACAATGGCATTATCGTTCTGTATCTAAGTTCTGTCGGTGCTCGTGGAGACTCCTTATTAAGAAAAAAAAAAGGAATTGGTGCGAAATTTCAGATTCGAATATTAAATGTCGATAAATTCTATGAACAGGTAAAAAGCTCTGTACCTTTCAAAATAACTCAGGAATTGTCTGAATTTGAATTCGGGTGGAAGCTTTTTTCTGTTACAGATTTTGACGGTTATGAGTGGATGTATTATGAAATTATCAGTTAAAATCATTGCAAAACGATTATTAATATGATTTTATAGGTTATACAACATTAGAATAGTTACAATATTGTAATACACCACGCATCTTGATGTTCAGGAGACGAAATGGCAAGAACGAAAGAAGACGATCAGGCGAAGGAATTACTATATAAAGCAAATATTACAGTTACTAACCAAAGATTAGCTATTCTGGCATATCTGCTTAGACTTGATGGGCATCCAACAGCTGAGGAGATTTATGAGGAACTGAAAGATCAGCTTCCGATATTATCGAAGGCAACCGTTTACAATACGTTGCAAACACTCGTTAAAGAGGATGTGCTTGAGGAATTGACAATCGAAAAAGAGCGAGCAAGATATCAGCTGGTCAACGGTTATCATCCTCATTTCTTCTGTACAAAATGCAGAAAGATTTTCAATTTGTCAGCAAATTCAACCGAAATTATGGATATGGACGAAATTGAAGGTCATAAAATTGAAAAACGTCATTGCTGGTTTATCGGTATTTGCACGGAATGTATGAAATAATGTGCGACCAATCCTCAAAATCACAAATGTTGCAATCATCAATAATTAATTCGTTCAAATCTAATTTAATATCCGTTAATGGTGAAATTATCGAGAATTTTGCGGATTTTCTCGACACCATAACTCTGAAAAAATCATCGAAAGAAAAAGCGATTATTATCCAAACTCGAGAATTCGAGACAAGCACAAGAGGATTCAACGCTGATGAATTGTTGCATGAACTGAGATACAGAGAATTTGAAGTTCTATTTGCTGATGAATTATTCAAAGATGGAAATTATCGAGAAACTGTGTTCGAAAAATGCGTTCTTAGCGTTACGTTTCCGATATTGGGCATCGCTGATACCGGCACAATCGTGGAATGTAATCCAATCCGATCTATTTCATTACTTTCGCCTGTGCATCTTGCGATTTTGAATCGGGAAAACATTGTAACAGACATGAAATCAGCACTTGATAAACTTGCGAGTTTGTACACTTCTGAAACTAATGAAATCGTTTTACCGCCAGCAATCACGTTTATTACCGGACCTTCACGCACCGCTGACATCGAACAGACTCTAACCGTTGGTGTTCATGGTCCAATCCGACAGGCAGTTTTTATTGTTTAATTCATCTATCACGGATTACATGGATTTGACGTACTGTTTGATTAACTCGACGCTGCGATTGGCTGCTCCTTTACCCTTTTCAACAACCGCAATCGCATTTTGACGCATTTCACCGAACTTTTCATTATTATCGAGTAATTCTGAACAGATTTCGAAGAATTCCGCAGCAGCATCAGCAATTCGTGCTGAATTAGCGTTGTCGTCAATCTCAACAGTACATTTCATCTGAACCGCAGCATTTTGTGAAAGTAAATCTGCTGCTGGTTCTCTGAAATTCCAGCAATTTATACCGAAAACTGGTATCGCACCCAAACCCGCAGGTTCAATCATGTTCTGACCACCATGCGGAATCAGCGAACCACCGATGAACGCTATGTCGCCTATGGAATAAATTCCTCCAAGCTCACCCATAGTATCAACAAAAAAGATTTTTTCTGAATTACCTGAAGATTCAGAGGTTTCCGAACGTAATTCGTAGGAAAAACCCGAAGCCGTCAACTCATTTTTGATAATGTCATATTTTTCCGGATGACGCGGGACCAAAACCAGACGTATTTTATACCCTTTTTCTCTGAGCAACCTGAAAGCTTTCGCGATAACTATATGTTCGGGTGGGTGTGCGGAGCCTGCGATAATCAATCTTTCATCATGTGCAAGATTTAATATTTTTCGATATTTTTTGCGCATATCCTCCGAGTTTGAGATATTAATATTATCATATTTCATTGTCCCGACCATCTCGACATTCGGAACACCCATTTTACGGAATCTGTCGGCGTATTCCTCGGTTTGAGCAAGGGCAAGCGTTAAATTCCTGAACATAAATCCGATAAATTTACGAGTTTTAAAGTATCCTCGGAATGATTTCTCGCTGAGCCGTCCGTTTGCGACAATAACCGGCACATTTCGATTGTGTGCTTCAATGATGAAATTAGGCCAAACTTCCAGCTCCATTAGTATGATTAATCTTGGACGAAGACGCACAAATGCTTTGCGAACTGCGAAACTCAGGTCAATCGGAAACTGAAACGAATATATTGCTGGGAATTTTGAGAGTGCAACTTCGCGACCGGTTTTTGTCGTAACTGACATAACAATTTCATGCTCAGGATATGCTTGTTTTAGCTGTTCAACAAGGGGAATCGCAGCAATTGTTTCACCCACAGAGACAGCATGAATCCAGATGCAAGATTTTTCGTTAACATTTTTCCGATATTTTATCCCACCGAACCGCTCCCAGAAATATGCCCGATATTTCTTATATTTAAACAATTTATACAAAACAATTGGAAGAAACAGGACAGCCAGACACAAATAAATTGCATCGATAAGGATTTCAATCACTTTCATTCTTCATCCCCTGATGTTTGCTTCGTGAATTCAGGATACAAGCTAAAGTCTTCCTTGTGAATCCGAGAAAGTTTCAGTATCGATAAATCACCAAAAGTCCCAAGTTTAATGGTTTTAACACCGTAAAGATAATGCTTTTTAACAGTGATCTTCTTATCCGTTGAAGCATCGGCATCTGCATTGGTTTTTTCGACGACAGTTTCCGTAAGCTTAGTAAAAATCTCGAAATTTGCGACTCTATCAATGCTATTGTTATCCTGGTTGTCATAAATCCTATTAATCTCGACAATTTCATAGCCCTTAAGACGAAGCTGCCACCCAAGTATTAATTTATATGCGTTGCCGTTCATAAGCTGCATAATGCTCAGGAAAATCAGTATTGACAGGACGATAAGAGTAATTGAAACTGCCGGTTTATGAATCAAGCTGTAAAATGAAGGTAAAGTCAATGAAATAAGTACAACAAGCGCACCCCCTGCGAACAGAAATACGCCGACATCAAGTATTTCCACTGTTTCGTTGTCATCGATTTTTCCATTAGAATCAGTGGAATATAAAGCTGATGAATTTAAATATTTTCCTTGAATCTGCTGTTTTCGCTCCAAAATATCGGATGCAAACATTGCTACCAGAAGCAATGCAGCAAATGAACAAATCCAAATCACAAGGTTTCGATTGCCTTCAACAAGCAAGTTTTGCACGCTGAAAATAACAATCAGCAATGCCAGCATCATGTACAGAAAAAAACCGGTCAATCCGAAACCGTTAATGCTGATGTTTTCGGTCAGCGCAATCCACGGAAATAAGAGCGATAAAAGCATTATCATACCGGCAAGTAATGAAATTCTGAAATGCCACGATTCTTTCTGAATTTTACCGGAAAATCCATCACGATGCTTCTTCAGAACGAGTTCGCATGCTGGACATTTTTGTGCTGTGAACGGGATTCGAGTAAAGCAGTTCGGGCAGATGAGTTTTTCTTTGAGATATGATGATTTTTGAGTTTTAAGCTGATTTGGTGAAATTTCCCGCACAATATCTCGAAACTCCGCAATGTCAATAATCCGGTACCAATCGTTCATCCCTGCGCGCCAGGCGAGACTTTCCACGCTGAAAACTTCGGTTTTAATGGAATTGGCTACCTCAATAATCGAGAAAGGACCGAATTTGTTGCCCTTGGAACTCACATACCAAATTGTGTCATTGGATATTCTGTCTTTATTATTGCTATTATCTGTTTTTTCCATATTGCACCGAATTATGTCTGATGAGTTGTGTCAATTTCGTTGAAAAATGCTTTTTAGCGCACATCGCACGCTCCATTTCTATAGCCAAGCCAAAATAACACTGAAACTGCACATGCAACCGGGATAAGCACAATTCGAGAATCAAGCGAAAAATCTGTGCTGAGTGCGAAAAACACAAGAAGAATCAGGAAAAAAAGCATGAAAATCAGTAATGAAAAACGCAGTAGATCTTCGCTTTTCCATATCGAAACCGGTTTAATAATCCGGTAAATACGTATCGCAGTTTTCCTGCTTGATATTTTGTAAATCAAATACAGGAAAAAAACAGCGGTAATGCTGTAAATAATGAAAAAAAGAAAGCCAAGCAATAGCATCTCCATCAAACGAATCAGTTAATTAATGATAATACAAATTCGCATGAAGTGAATAAAAAAAACTGCAATCAGTCAGTTCTGCAAAGAAAAAAGATCACTGTACTCTCTACAAAACCGAGTAATTCCATGGGCAACGTATAGAGCACGGAAATAAAAAGTGGGTTTACCCACCTGCACGGGTTAAATCTCTGTATGCGCCGTTGTTTTGTCTTGCGAGTTCCTGCAGGAGTTGCGCGTTATGCGCTTTCCCGATGCCGAAAGTGTTAATTTTGACTTTGCGTGTACGGTTCAGCTCGAGGATTCGCATGAGTATGTCCTCCGTATTTCTGTATTTTCCGTCAGTTGGTGCGCCATCGGTAAGCAGATTTATCAATTCTGCGCCTTTTTCGACGAGTTCGACGTTTACTTCACCGGTTTTTGCGGGTTTTTTCTCTTGTCTTGAAGATATTTTTTCGCCTGTTGTTAAGGCAAATCCAACCGCCAGTGCATCGAAAATATTCGTTCTACCCCAATGGTCGGCACCTTGAGACTCAGCAGCAGGTTGATTTACTAGGAATTGTTCGATCTTTTTCTTATATTCATCAGTTGCCGGTACCATTTTCGTTGACCAGATCCAGACCCGATGATCAAAGAGAATTACTGTGAATTTATGTTCTTTTTTGAGTGAACGAACAGTTTGCAGCAGAGTTTCACGTGCGAGATCCCATTTTACCTTTATTTTGCTCCAGTCAATTTCTTCTTCCTCTTCTTCGTCTTCCTTATCTGGCTTTTTACCTGTAACCTCAGGTTTTTTCTTCTTTCCTTTAGTAAATTCTTTCTTTAATTCACTCAGGTTTTCAATCGGCTCCATCATCGAGTATGAACGGTCGATGACGAATATAATCTGTTTTGCGAATATTTTTTCACCCATGTACGTTGGCGGTGCTTCATCGGTCTTATGTCCGCCTTCACCTTCTTTGCGCATGTCAGGGCTTGGATTTTCACTTCCTTCCTTTAGTGCTTTCTTGTAAAGCTGAAGCCATCTTGCATATGCATGATATGAAGGTCCAAGGTCTTCTCCTGTTATCGCCCAGAGAGCTTTGTATAGATAATCCTTGATAACACCATCAGCATTGTAAAGTACATCAACAAGTGCCTGAACAATTTTGATAAATTGTTCGGTATCATTGCGGTTTGCGAGTTTTGCCAATGCCTGCACGGCAGCAATTTTTACCGCACGAACTTCGTCATTAATACATTTTAACACAGCTTCCCAATGTTTATCGGCACCTTTCATGACACCTCGCGCACCAAGCACATCGCAAGCAGCAACTCTGATGGCAAATTCCTTGTGTTTTGTAAGCCGTGCAAGTATCACATTGATTTTGTCTAATGCTGGACAACCAGCGACACCCTGAAGCAGATATCCGATAACGGTAACATTGTCAGCTTTTTTAGTGTCGCATTTTCCTTCTTCCGCCATCTGCAGAACCGCCTGAAGACCTTTATCCTTCCAAAGCGAGACAACTTTTTGAGCAGCTTGGTAAATTATTAGCGGGCGTTCTTCATCTTTATTAACGAGTTTTTCAATTTCTTCAAGAGCAACGTAAAGGACATATGCTGCTTCGGTAGAATCAAATCTTGCAAGATTCATCAATGCACGAGCACGTTTCGTAGGGTCTTCCAATTCAAGTGCTTCTTTCAGATTCTTTTTGAATTTGCTCCAGACATTGACTGATAAATCAGGCATATCAGCAGACTCAAATCTACGCCCATCAAGCCAGGCACGCCATCTGTCGAACATTTCACCAAGTGTCCAGCCGAACGTGAGCTGTAGAGCTTCTTCATCACGCACTGCTTTTGTACTTCCTTGCTTCTGAATCTCGACGAATTTTCTGAAATCAAAAGCGATTGCTTCCTTGACAGTGTCGATTTTACCGTCGCCGTTTAAATCGTAACTTCGAAATACTGCTGTTGCTTCAGCTTTTTCTTCTGCACTCAACTCCAGATTCCCATCTTTGTCAAACCGAAGCTTATCTTCAAAAAATTCTTTTTCCGTTACAAACTTGCTATTATCATCATCAAGTGTTTTGAACAATTTTTTATACTTCTCAATGTTCTGCTCAATTAGAAATGAAACAATTGACCAGCCCATGATGCATTCTTCCTGCGTTAATGCTGAAAGTGCTTTCTCCATGACAATTCTCATTGCTTTGTTGTCGTAACTGCCTGCCATTTGCTTGGCAACGTTCTTCCATGTTCCGCCGTCTATCTGCTTCGGTCCAGCTTCAGCAGATTCCGCGAACAATTTTGTCGTATGTTTGTCAAGATGCCTGTGAATCCTTGTTAAATAATATGCGAATCCTTCATCAAGCCAGGCGGGAATGCTGCCTTGATTACGACCGAGTCCACGAAACTGGTTGATTATCGCCCCACCAATATTGTGTGTTACCGTTTCCCACAAATCCTGATCGTCTGTGATGGATTTTTTGTCGTACCATATGGCAATATAGCTGTACGTGCCTCGAACAGGTCCGAGATTGAGTTTCATATTAAGCAGGTTTTTCGCAGTTTTTACACAATTGCTTGATGTATCATGTATGCAGGGGCGCAAAGGTCCATTAATATCTGGATTATCCATGAGTCCGAAGACATTTTCAGCATCTTTCCACATTCCTTCTAAACGCTCTGCGTAGATCAGCATGCATTCGACTTGATTTTTATTGCCCTCTTTATAAATATTCATCCCTGGGATATCCCATTCAAGGTCGAAATGTTCTGTACGCGCAAAAGTAACCTGACCAGTCCATTGTGCCTGCTGTTTTAGCGAAATTTTCTGAGATCTATACTCTTTTGCGTTTGAAAGCAGATTGTCGAACTCGCTTTGCGACTGAGGAACAAGTTTTTCCTTTGTTCTGCCTTTTTTATCCTTAATAACTTCCATTTTGTGCGAGCTTATTACAATTCCATAGCCGGAAACTCCTGAAAGACGCGGCTCCAAAGCGAAAAACGGCTTGCCGTCAATAACTTTCTTGACCATTCTGACGCTTCCGTCATCGCATTCTGGTAGCTCCTCTTTAGCATTAACCGATACACCCATGCTGAATAACGCAATTGCCATAAAAAGAATATATATCCTAAAACTGATGCCAGTTGAATAACTTGTATTATTCATGTTTTCTCCTTATGTATTTGCATATATATTAAACATATTATTCAAAAATTCCCCACTTATTTTGGTGTCTTAAGTTTGTATTAAGAAAAAAGTCGTATTTCGAATATTTAAACATTATATTTATTACAAGCCTTAATGTAATATAACATATTAAAATTAACATTCACGGAGGACAGCATGATGAAGAATATGAAAAGATATATCTTACTTTGCAGTGTGTTAATAATGTTTCAGCTCATAAGCTGCAGCGGATTCTCAATATACAAATATCTGCTATCACACAATGTCATTGAATTTGGCAATGTCGATATTGAATCTTATTCGGATATAGATTTTGTTATTACCAATGATGACGGATCTGATGGCAAAATCACTGAAATCACGATTACTGGTTTCGATGCTCAAGACTTTGAAATTGTGTCCCCAACAACACTCCCGACTAAAGATAATCCGCTAATTGCACCCAAAAATAAGGGAACTGCAACAATCACTGTACGTTTTAATGCAACTAATCCTGTGGGAAACAGATTTGGGTATTTGAATGTGATGTACGGCAGATATTTAATTATTGTAACACTTCGAGCTCATGCTGAACCAATACCGATTTTCAACATTGACAACATTTCTCATGATTACGGTAATGTAAGCAAAGGCGGGGATAAACCCTTTGATTTTACTGTTACAAACACTGGTGGAAAGGACATGCAGATTACGGGTTTGAGCATCACGGGTGTTAATGCATCCGAGTTTGCAGTATCTTTTCCAAGTCCACTGCCTGATGGAAACAACCCGTATATTGTGATGAAAGATGGTGGTTCGTCGATTGTAACAGCTAATTTCCAGCCAATTGCACCACTTACAAAAAAATATGGAACCTTAGTTATTGAACACAATGCTATCGGTTCACCAATGGAGATTCCTCTTGAAGGATTGACAGTAAAATGTTCCACACTTGCAAATGGGGTTGATAATCCGAGAATTTTTGACCCTAAGCTTGATGGTGCAGATGAGTTGGAATTTTCTTACATTCTTGGTGACAATGGCGTTGAGTCAGTGATGAATATTTCTGTTAAAAAGGGTGCAGCCAATGCAAAAACACTGTTCGAAGGCAATCTTATCGGAAAAACTGCCCCGTACACAATCAAATGGGACGGCAAAGATACAAATGGTAAATTCGTTGACCCAGGTGCGTACGTAATTCATATTGAAGCCCTTGCTGGCAACCTTGCTGAGCTTGATATTCCCATTGACATTATCAGACTTGGAATTTCAAAGGTTGCAGCAGTTGATAACGGCGGCGATAATGAATATCAGATGGTTTATTATATGCGTGGAACTGCACAACAATTTACTCAGACACCGACAACAGGTGAGTTTAGCATGGCAAAATCAACAGCTGGTGTTTCAGATTTGGACAATGATGATGGAACACCCAAAACGCCTTCTGCTGTTCACACTGATTTGAAAAGTTATCCGATGGACGGCTATGATATTGAGCAATATAACCATAATCTGCCTGTTTGCTATATTCGCGGAACAACACCAAAATTTGAAGTTACGCTTGGTGCAACTGCAACTTCGAACATTAATAGCACAAGCAAAACATGCAATTATCCGGTTTCCGGCTTTGACATCAGGACAATTTGCAAGGACACCGGCGTAGAAATTGCAACAACAGGCGACGAGGACAATGAACCGGGTGAGAAGATAACATACACAGCAACTGATGCTCTACCGAATTATGTTGATGATTTCACATTCTCAATCGATTGGACCTGGCAATATAAACCAAATGGTGGTGCAACATGGATAGACATTCCCGGTAAATTCAGTTTTGAGTATAAAATTTATACACTTTATGCAGAGCCATATTTTCCAAGCACAGGAACGCAATATGCCCCTTGGGTTAAAACGGTTGACGATGTTGTAAGATGGTGTGGTGCGCATGTTACTGGCGATGTTGATACAATCGACGAACTTTATACAGCGATTGATAAGGGATTCTTCCTTGATGCCGGTTCAAATGGCACGGGTTTGTATTGTTATGACTGCAATCCTGGAAGCGGAGCGACGCATTATGTAAATTACACAACATCTGCATTAAATCTGTCGGGATTCTACAGATTGACAAACGGGAAACGTATCAATTGCACTGATTGTGCAACATTATCATGCTGTATATACAATATGATGGGTGCAACTAATGTTCAGCGTGTCCGATTGGGAAGTATGACACTTAATGCGATTGAAGGCATCGGCTGGCAGCAATTCACTCTGAGTTTGTGGGGAACCAGCCACGGTTTCTCATATCATCATGTCTGCACAACTGCAACAAATATGGAATACATTCTTGATGACTGCATGAACCTTGATATTGATGGTGATCCTTTAACGCTTCCTGGAACCAGAGGGTGGAACAATCCCAGAATATGGACTGGAACTATGGGGTATGATTATCTGTCAGCAAGAAACACCGTAACCAGAAGTCTTGACGGTAAACATACTGCAATAAATTAAATTACTGACGTACTTAAATCCAACTAACTTTGTTTGTTATTAGGGATTAACAGAGAAATTGCTTGTATCTGCCGATTTCTATTGACTTGAAATAATGTGCTATCTCCGAGAAATCGTAAAATTCCCTGTCTCTTAGGCAGACTGCATATGCGATATGATTGTTGTATTTTTTGAGATTGAGCTTGGACAAAGTATTTTTCAAGGGCTTTGGATTAGGTCTTGTGCTGAATAATGCAAGTGCTTTGAGAATCTGCAGATAATGCTGGTGTCCAGAGCTGCTGAAAATCTCATTGTTTTCAGCAATCAATGCAATGCGCCAGCCCTTTATTGAGAATTTTTTGGCAAGACCCGCAACGACTGAGATTGCCGTTTCTAACGCCTGCAAATCCTTATCCTTTTTGATGATATATGAGTCAAGGATTAAAACAACTGGTGGAAAACTCTCCTCAAGATATTCGCGAACAAGCAGATTTTGCGTCTTGGCAGACAATTTCCAGTGAATGTACTTCATTGAATCACCTGGATTATATTCTCTGACACCGAAATATTCGTCGTGAAAAGTGCTTCCTTTCGTTAGATTCTTCTGTGCTGATGTGAATAATCCGAAATGTGATTTTGTAATATCTTTGACTTCAGCGATTTTCGGGTAAATCAAGATTTCATCATGAATTTTAATTGTTGTGGAAAATTCACTAATACCAAAAGGAAAAGATGAAGTTACCTTAATTTCATCGAATTTATACAAACCTCTCGAAGATAAAGATAAGCTGAAAATCATATTCGCAAGCTTCTTTGAACCGAGGGTTATGCAATATCCTTCATAATCGAATGATTTTCTCTGTGCATTCACGTATTTATCAACGATTCTTAGTCCCATTTTTGGCAGAAACGATGATGTATTGTACACTCTGAGCCAGATGTCGAAAACATCTTCAGCAGTTATGCCAGAAGGCAGTATTCGTGTTATCTCAATGTTACGGATGTTTAGAAAACCAATGTATGCTGAGACAATGAATAACGAAAGTGCAACTGCAATAATCGCATATATCAGGTTTACACGTTCGGAAAAACCCTTGGCTGAGATAATTAGAGCGATTGCAAATAAAAAAATCACCAGAAAAGCGGTTACATATCCAGCAATTGTAATTCTGAACCTATATTTCTGTTTTGGATTCATCTCGGTACTTCCGTCAACATGATCTTAAGTATTTTTTACGCTGAAATAAGCAGTAAGCATAAAATGTTTCAAAAAGAATAATCAAAACGATTAAATATGTGAACTGTTTTTGTACACTATGTTTGATTAATAACGATAAAATTTCTCTAACGTTTAAGAAATTATCAATGGAACTGAAAATTTTTAATACTTTACAGAAATATGTACTCGGTGAACTGCTTGTTTCAATGGTAGGCGCGATTGTTACTATAAATCTGCTTGCGTTTGTAGTATCAGCATTGGTTTTTGTACGGAAATTTCCGGTTATGGGTGTATCCTTTTTCCTTTATTCCGCACCGCCGTTAGTTTATCTGGTTTTGCCCTATACTTTATCTCTAGGGCTGTTGGTAGGTGTTACATTGACATTCGGTCAGCTTGCAAATATGCGTGAAGAAGTCATCATGCAGTTTAACGGTATTTCATTTGGAATTTTCATAAAACCTGTGTTTTTTGCATGTTTGCTTGGTGTTGTTTCCGTTTTTTTCGCAACGCATTATTTACAGCCAATTGGTTTTCGTGCTGAGGATAATCGCCAATTCGATGTATTGACAGAATCGCTTCAGAATTTACCGTCGGGTGCTAATGCATTCAGCTTCAAGACTTTTTCTCTTGCATATGAACAGCGCATTGAAGTTGTAAATCCAGAAAAGGATGAGTTTTGGTTCAAAGGTTTGACACTTCTATTCACAAATAATCAAAAAGTAACGCAATTGATAAGCGCGAAGAATGGTCAATTGTCGTTTTCAAAGAATCAATACGAAATTTACTTCGACTTGAAGAATTGTTTCATAGTTTTTTTCAAGGAACCATTCGAGAAGCTTCCTCAGACTATTTTCCAGAAGAATTTGAGTATAAGTCGAAAATTTGCACATTTAAGTGCAGATGTAGAAACTGAGGAGCAAAAATCGGGAAATATCATGCTTCGACTCACTCCGCATAATCCTAAAGTTTCTATACGTAAAGGGCGTATTAAAACAATGGATACTTTTAATGTAATTGATGAGCTTAAAATTTATGAACAGGAGTTACTGGATAAAGAAGCGAGATTTGCAAAGTTGGAGAAAGAATTCTGGGTGAAAAAAGACGAATTGACCAAGCTTCTCAATGTTGAACCAGCAGAAGAAGATAAAACTGACAAGGAAATAAAATCCGAGACATATATTCCCGGCAACGAAAATGAAGACGACAATTCTGCTATTGACACCAAAAAAGACGCTTTGACAATGAAACTTGAGGTTGAACTTAAACAAAAGGAACAGGTCGTTGAAGATCTGAAGGAGGAAATTCAAAGCAATAGAAGAGGTTTAGCAAGAAATCAGGCGGAGTTGTTTCGACGCTTCGGCATGAGTATCGCGCCTTTATCCTTTATTTTACTCGGTTTCCCACTCGGACTGCTTTTAAGACAGGGGAATAAACTCGTTGTATTCAGCTTGAGTTTACTGATTATCGGAGTTGTATATTATCCGGTTGAGCAGTATTTTGTACGGCTAACTCAGCAGGAGCTTGCTCATCCTCTAACGGTAACGATAATACCGAATCTTGCGCTTCTTTTGCTTGCCTTCTTCATTTCACGCTTTTTATCGGGTAGATAAAGCAAACCGGAAGTATATTTTGCAGTTTAAATCAGAAAGTGCGGAGATATTATGAGAAAAAATGACAAAGGTGCAGTTCTTCTAATCGTGCTGTTGGTTCTCGTGATACTGATTATTGTTATTTTCAGCTACATTGATTCCATCACGATTGACTCGCTGATTTCGAACAATCAGAAAAACGAATCGGTTATGTCCTGGACAATTCGAGGCGGAATCGAACTGAGTAAAGCATATCTCGTGCTTGACAACCAGAATGAATTTGATTCGCTGAATGAGCCATGGGCAAAGAAAATCAAGAAAGATGAGCTTGGAGATGCTGAGCTTGAGGTTGTCGCAGTTGACGAAGACAGGAAATTCAACATTCGTGCATGTGTTGAAGATTCTGAGGAGCAGCAAAAAGTTGCACAGAACATTTTAATCCGCTTAATCATTGCCGCTCGAAACGAGGATAATTCAGCATTGAGAAGCGATGAAATTGATGCTGATGAAATTGTCGAAAATATTGTTGAATGGCTCAACGAAAAAAGCGGCAGCAATCAGGATGCAGTAATTAGCGAGATTAACCCGACAATCGGCGAAGCGGAGGATTCTGATAATCTCAGTAAGGACGATCGCAAAATTAACAAGAGTTCGCCGTATGCAATCCTCACAATCGCCGAATTACTCATGGTTGAAGGCGTTACACGTTCGCTTTTGTACGGTCCACCACAAAAATCTCTCGAAAACATGGAGGATGAAGACGAGGAAGACGAAGATGATGAGGATGACACCAAAAACCGCAAGCCATTGCTAGACTTCATCACATGTTACTCAACAAATATCAGGAAAATCAATATTAATACAGCACCGAAGGAAGTTTTAACCGCCTTAACCGAGAAAATGCCTTCAGAAGTTGTAAGCGGCATAATTGAAGCCCGGAAAGAAACCGAGGAAGACCTGGAGAATAAGGATCCTGAAGAGGCGGACGTTGATGCAGCAAGCTTTCGAGTTAACGATATTGCAAGTAAAAGCAATTTTTCAACAAAAATTGATGTTGAAATCGAAGACGAGCTTTGGAATGAAATAAAAGGTTGGTTTTCGGTGAAATCTGAGTATTTCTCGGTTGTTGCGACTGCACATGCAAAATCGGGTGAGCGTAAAACCCGTCTCAAACAATCTTGGCGAGTTTTCATGAAGCGTATCCAGAAGAACAACGCTTATACTCTTGAGCTGATGATAATCGACCGCGAAAACTAGTGCTTTGGGACAGAAATAATCGATTGTTGCCTGTCATTCTGAGCGCAGCGAAGAATCCAAGTGTACGAACATCTGGATTCGTTCACTTCACTACGTTCCGTTCAGAATGACAATAACTGGATAATTTAAGAGCAAAATAGCTTCTGGATTCCTGCTTTCGCAGGAATGACAATTTTTTGTTTTTCA
>CAYZQB010000001.1:37120-45304 GCA_964480395.1 uncultured Planctomycetia bacterium | reverse complement strand
ATGCTTGTCCTACCAAAATGAACTCTGTGGTCTCAGTGTCTCTGTCGTTAATAATCTCAAAAATTGAGATGAAGAATTTATCACGATTGACAGCAACGGCAAGCGTATTTTCTCGCTTTTTCCGATGCTTCTAGAATTTTCTCAAGTGAATCAGCTGGCTCAGATTTCACTGCCAGCAGCGTACTTTTCACAACCTGATAAATCTCAGTATATTTAATATCTCGGTTTAGAAACGCATCAACAGCCACCTCATTGGCAGCATTAAAGATTGCGCCTGTTGTGTCATCAGTCTCAACAACATCAAAACCAAGCTTCAATGCAGGAAATCGCTCAAAATCCGCTTCCTCAAAGGTCATTTTGTTGAAATCCGTAACGTTAAATTGTGCAACCGTTGCATTCTCAATGCGCTCAGGATAGGTTAATGCATATTGGATTGGCACTTTCATATCCGGCATGGACATTTGCGCAATAACATTACCGTCCTGCCATTCAACCATCGAATGAATCAACGACTGCGGATGAACAACAACGGAAAGCTTATCTGTGCCAACGCCAAAAAGCCATTTAGCTTCGATAATCTCCAATGCTTTGTTGAACATCGTTGCAGAATCAATTGTAATTTTGCGCCCCATATTCCACGTCGGATGCCCGAGTGCATCGGCAACGGTAACAAACTCAAGCATCTCAGGCGTATGTTCTCGGAAAGGACCACCAGATGCCGTAAGGATAATCTTCCTGATTTCAACGTCTTTACCTGTCTGAAGCACCTGAAAAACCGCGCTATGCTCAGAATCCACTGGAATAACTTCCGTCCCATATTCGCGTGCTTTCGATAAAAACAAAGCACCTGCACATACCAGTGTTTCCTTGTTTGCAAGAGCAATTCGCGTTCCTTTTTCGACCGCAAGCATGTTTGCTCGAAGACCAGCACTTCCACTTGTTGCACAAACGTAAACATCCGCATGTGTTGCATTCACAATATCGGAAAGTGCATTTTCACCCGAATAAACCTTCACTTTTGACGAATTAATCTGCTCTATAAATTTCTCTGCTGATGCTTCGCTTGAAATCCCAACAAATTCCGGCTCAAACGATCTTGTCTGTTCTAGAAGTTTCTTAACATTGCTGTTACCCGCAATGCCGATAACTTCAAATCTATCCCGCAACTTGTCCAACACAGTCAGCGTATTTACGCCGATTGAGCCCGTTGACCCCAACACAACAACTTTTTTGCGCATTATTTCCTCAGATTTTTATGCTTTTGTACCAAAAACCTGAAAAATATGAAACCAACAAAAAAATCCCCGCCATTAGACAGGGATTCGAAATTTTTTCATTCTTGTTGTTTACCAACCGAGTTTGATTTCCATGCCAACCCTTAGTATGAAGTCAACCGTTTTCACACCAGCCGGTACAACTTTTGTTTCAACATATTGTGCACTTATGCGGAACTTCGTATATTCGTCATAAATCCAATCCATCCAGAATAATGCATTAAGCACCCAGTCCTCAAAATCCTCAACGTTTGGGCTCCAAGTTGCCACTAAACCAACAACCATATCAGGAGCAAGCCATTGCGTTAAATCCAAACCAAGCTGAAGCCGGAAATTATCCTGTCCTGCAAGACCAGCAGAATCTGCATAAGCTTTGTGTTCATAAAGAAATGTCAGTAAGAATCTGTGATTGTAATTAGGTTCCTTTGCAAAAGCCTTTGGATCCCATGGATCTTTGAGGAAAGTCCAAATACCACCAAGACCAATATTCCCCATATATGTCATCTTTTGCGATTCCTGCCAGCCATGCTTTGTAGTTGCATAGGGCGAAATCCACGGAGTAACAGCATATTCGAATTTACCCGTGAAATAGCCGAATTGCTCAGTGATGTTATCTTTTTCCATCACAAGCGTATGTATCGTCTGCATCACAAGATTCCATTCTTCCAGGCTGTCATATTTCAAAAACAACCCATCCGATAACACTGTCTGCTCAGTGTTTCCTGAATAAAATGCAAGATTAAGATTGAATTTGAATGACCAGTGCTTTGGCGGTGGGGGTGGCGGCGGCGGAGGTGGTGTCAATTTCTTGACATCTTCCTCAAGTTTCGTAACTTTTGCTTTCAGTTCAGCGTTTTCAGCTGCCAAATCAGTAGTCTTATCCTCTGGTGCATCTGTTTTTACATCTTTCGTTGGTTCAACACCATCTGCTGCCATTGCTGTACTTGTTGATAAAACAGCAAGAATCAGCACAGCTAATCCTACGAATACATTCTTCATAACATCCTCCTCCAAAAAAATAGTACAAAAAAAGATATTTACATAAAAACGAATTTAAATCATAAACATTTGTTGATTCAAAATTATTTCACAATCTGTAATTTTGTAGTAATCATACTTAACATACTTAAGGTTATTTTTTGTTTCTCAGGTTCGGTTTGCTGAATTGACATCAATGTGTTATACTAATTCAAAGAAATTACCCCGAATTTGGAGTATTTATGAATTTACGAAATGGGTTCACACTCATTGAACTTCTGGTTGTAATATCGATTATCAGCATACTGGCAGCGATGTCGGTTGTCGGAATAATGGCAGCACTTGGAGATTCTGACAAAGCTCAATGCAAAATGATGATTGAGGATTTGAAAGCTGCGCTTGAAAGTTATCAGATGAATAACGGGGGAGAGTATCCACCAACAATGTTTGAGAGAATTAATCAAGATATTGCATCTGATAATATGACGAATTCAGGTATTGAGACCTGTCTTCTGTTGCTGCGTTCAAAGGGATTTCCGATGGAATCATATCAGGACAGGCTTGGAAATCTTGATGCTGACGAAAATCAACCTGCATATGAGTTTTTCGGTTTTAATGTAACTCGATATGAATTGTTTGAATTGCTTGACCCGTGGGGTAATCCGTTTGTTTACATTCCTGCACCGGAATATGATGATGAATTTGAATATAGCACAGCAGAGGGTGAAACAGTAATAGTGCGTGCCAGGAAGATGGCGATGATGCAAGAATTCCCTCAGGGATATATGATTTGGTCGTTTGGACCCGATGGAATAAATCAGGATGGCAAAGGCGACGATATAACTTCGTGGGCGAAATCGAAAGAAGACATGAAGGATCCGGCGGAAGAAGGATTGGACGATGACGACGACGACGATGACGGCGACATAATCGACGACTGATGCAGAATGAATACTCAGCGTTTTTTTAAATTCGTTTCGGATGCGTCTCTATTAATACGTTTTTTGCGAACATAAAAGACGATGAAAACCAGCACAATTCCATCGAATATAACAATTATCAAAACTATTAGACCTATTGAGAACCCATAATTTACATTTTCCGTAGGTGTAGGTTTTTCGATTGGCAAGTCGGGAAATGCCTGAGAAGCAACGTTTTCCGCTCTTGCATCAAATGGAGTCATCGATTTATCTGTATAATACGGGAAAAGCCAGAGGTCATCCTTCCAAGCTCTAACGTTTTCGGGCTTGAAGCTGCCATCTGAGATAATGTTCGTGAGATAAAACCTTCTGCCGGGATGTAATTTTTGGAAAAGTTTTTTCACCGTCGGTATCAAATGGCTTGAGTATTTAAGGTATGGGTCAATTTCAGGCGAGGAGTAGATTTTACCGGCGTTTGGCGTGCATTCGCTTGAATCATAATCGCGGAATTTCAGGTTGAATCCTCGATGGATGTATCCGTATTGATTGAGCTTATCGTTGAGCCAAGCGGAATAAAACACGTAAAGGTTGATGGTAAACGGATCGTTCTGTAAACCGGTCATTTTCATCGGAAAAAAGATGCCGTCACGTCCACCAGTTGCAAAGCTGAAACGCAACGGATGAATATCAACCGGTTTGTCCTTGCTCAGCTCTGCGTCACTTACCCTGATACATGCGAACACATAGCCCTTCTCGCGGTAAAAACCGATGACATCGTCTGAATTTTCCATACGCTTATACCCGTTTTCATCAAGCCAGTTGTTGAGAGTGCCTTCTTCTAGCTCCTGCACGACCGAAATATCAAATGAACCGACAATTTCACGTTTCAGAACTTTTACAGCTTCTTTGGGTTCCTCAACCCCAGGTTTTGCATCATCTTCCCCTTTGTACATATTGCGATGTCTGATGCGTTTGTGTTCGACATAGTCAAATAATTCCTCGAAAAGTTTGTTATCTTCTTTCTCGATTTTCGGCTCATTTGGAAACGGCACAACCCAGGCAAAATTCTTTGCTTCACCGATGACGCTGATTTTGAGTATCATTTCTTCATTAAATTCCCCTTCTTCAGCCTTGCCAGTGAAAATGATGATGGCTTCCTGGGCACTTTCCTCAAGCGAACCTTTGTAATCCTTGGGCATAACGATTTTGCCGTCAGCAAACACTATGTTCCCAGCCAACAAGAACATAATTGATAAAATCACGAAAAATTTCGTATGCATCACAATCTCCATGCCACTTTATTTTATAGACGTATATATTATAGAATATTTCACAAATTTTTACATGTTTTCGAGTTCGCTCTGAATCTGCTGTTTTCTTGCGATTCGAGCATAAATTCCGTTTAGCTTTTGCAGCTCAGCATGTGTACCGCTTTCGATTATACTTCCATCATCCAGCACGTAAACGTAATCTGCAAGGTTAATGGTTGAAATCCTGTGTGAAATTACAATCAAAGTCCTATCAGCCATAATTTTACGGATTTCATCAAGAATTATGCTCTCGGTTTTACTGTCCACTGCTGAGAAAGTATCATCAAGAATCAAGATTTTCGGGTCAATCGCAATTGCACGTGCAAGCGCAGTTCTTTGCTTCTGACCGCCTGACAAAGACAGTCCTTTTTCTCCAATAACTGTTTTGAAACCATGCGGAAATTGGTCTTCATCCCTATCAAGTGCGGAAATTCGCGCTAATTCCTGAATTTTTTCATCGGAAAGGTTTTCGTCAAAACCGTAAGAAATATTCTTCTCTATGGATTGTGAAAAAAGAAACGAATCCTGTGGTGTGTAACCGATTTGCTTGCGCAACTGTTTCAGGTCATAATCGCGTATGTCAACACCGTCAATCTTTACAGAACCGGATGTAACGTCATAAATTCGAGGAATCAGATTGGCAATTGTCGATTTTCCACTTCCAACCGTACCGAGAAATCCAACTCTGCTTCCAGCAGGTATTTTAAAACTAATATCAGTCAAAACCTCAATACCTTGGATATACTCGAATCCGACGTTGCAGAATTCTATCTCGCCTTTCATTTTGGTTATGCTTATTGGATTATCAGACTGTGTAATGTGCGGAAGCTCTGTGAAAACCTGATTAAAACGTTTGACGCTGGCAGCACCACGCTGAAGCAGCATTGTTGTCCAACCAAGTGCCATCATGGGAAAAATAAGCGATTCCTGGTACGCAAAGAAGGCAAAAGCATCACCTGGCGTGAGTCTGCTCGAAATTATCACACCCGGCGAAAATATCACGAACAACAAAATTCCAAGATTTGATAACGAACCTAAACAAGCATGGAATAATCCACGGACTTTGGCAAAATATATCTGAGTTTGTCTATATTTTTGAGATTTTTGGCTGAATTCCTCAAGCTCATGTTCCGTCTGCGCATAAGCTTTCACAAGCTTGATATTGGTGAAATTTTCCTGTGCTTTACTAGATATCTGTCCAAGCCGATTCCTTATTTTTAGTGATGTTCGATACATTCTACCACCAAAAAGGAAGGTAATAACAACAATCCCAAGCAACGGCATCAGTGAAAAAATGGTTAACTTCCAGGAAATAAAGACCATGTATGTAATCGCGATTGGTGCAATAAAAATGGCTTGTGAAAGAAACATTATTGCGGGTCCAAGCATCAGCCGAATTTCGTTTATATCCTCAATCACTCGTGACATAATGTCGCCGACCTTCATTTTGTCGTAATTTCCAACAGAAAGCTGCATGAGATGCTCGAAAAAATCGTTTCTCAGCTTGTATTCAATACGCCAAGATGCGCCGATAATTAATATGCGAGTTGCATAACCCGATGCTGCCACGACAACTGCCAATGCGATAATCTTTATTCCACACATAATTAGTAAATCTTCACCCTGCATACTGTCGGTTATTGTAGCGAGTGCTTTCAATGTGTCCTGAATTGTTTTTACAATGCGCAAAAGCGAGAATATCATCAGGAAATTCATAAACATTCCTAGAAGAATCCTCGGAATAAAAGGTTTTATGTAAGGACGGATAAATTTAAGACTTTTACCTATCATTGTGGAACTTTCTCATGCTGCAAATAAAAATCCGGGCATTAAGATATTATCTTGAACCCGGACTCATTTTATAACCGTTTTAGGTGATATCAATGCATTTAAGCGAATTTGATATTGTAGCCGCCCATGAGAACGAATACGAATCCATTGCCCTCAAGCGGGAGTATAATCTGACCGTAAAAACCTGATGAATGCATCGCCTGTGCGAAAAATTTCCAATTCTGATTGTCGATATCGTCGTCCATGCTGTTTGTCAGACCAACGTGAGTCATAACATCTGCTGAGACAATGTAGAAATATTCAACGTGAAGATGCAGACCTAATTCGGTTTTGTCTGATGCACCAACGCTCCATGTGAAAAACTGGAAAAGCAGACTTCCGCCGACACCCATTTTCGGATTGACTAAATATGATGCCAGGCCACCAAAAATTAATGAGAAATCACCACTATTCAGCAGGAAATGTCCAGCCCACTGAGCATTGCCGACCCCGTCAGCACCATCATTGTAGCCGATTCCGATTGCAGCCATAAAACTCAAGAAAAGATTGGGAATTGGTGCACCGTTGAACATTCTATACTTTCCGCCAAACCAGAAGTTCAGAAAACCGATATTTGTGTCTGAATTGATGATGTCAACGTAGTGCAATGCCAAGCCGGTTTGAGCGAATACAGACAATGGCATGTTAGTGTATTTTTCAATTGAATATTCACCCATAAACGTGAAATCCATAAAAAATGCACTTCCATTAATGTTATCCCAGTCGAGAAAGCTAATCCCGAGTGTGCCGGAAGCGTGTGAAATGAATGTTGGACGCCAGAATGTACCGCCAGCATGAAGGAATTCGTTGATTGCTTCAGTTGGTGTTGCGGTTTTTGCTGCTTCTGCGATTTCATTACCCGCATCTTTTACAATTTCTTTTTCGATTGGTTCATCTGCAAAAAGTGTTCCTGAAATCAAAGAAAGTTGCACGATGAAAAAGGCAATAAGCAGAATTTGAAATGAATTTTTCATAATACTCCTCCTCTCAAAGAATAATCAAATATCTTGTCAGATTATAAAAACTAAAACAATAAATGTCCAATTCTATGGATTATTTGTCATTAATGGGCAGATACAAATTAATCAGGAAAGTATTCTGCTGTCGTTCTTAGCGTTGTACTGTCATTCTGAGCGCAGCGAAGAATCCTAGCGGAATATCTGGATTCTTCAGTCGCTATGCTCCTTCAGAATGACAAAAGCATCAATTTTCAAACACAACCTAGTCAGGAAATATTTTGCAGGGGTTCATAATCCCGTTTGGGTCTAATGTTTGCTTCAATTTTTTCTGCAATTCATAACTGTTGTTATCGGTAAATTCTTTGAAATAACGCTTCTGAACAAAGCCGATGCCATGCTCGCCGGTGATTGTGCCGTTCAACTTTTTTGTGAGTATGAAGATTTCTCGAATTACCGAATCAAGCTCTGAATCCCATCTTTCGTCGCTTATGTCGATTTTGAGTAGGTTGCAGTGCAAATTTCCATCGCCTGCATGCCCGTAAACGATAACTTTCACATTATATTCATCGCAGATTTTATGCACACCACGAACAAGCTCGGGAAGCTGATATCTTGGTACGGTTGTATCTTCTTCCTTGTAGGTCGCGAGCGATTTAACCGCTTCACCCACCGCTGACCGCATATCCCAGATTTTGTTCTGCTTCTCGGTGCTTTCGATTAGGAATACATCGAGCGCGCCTGCATGAAGACAGGCATTTGCAGCTATTTCAGCATCTTCCGAGACACGATTGTCTGAGAATCCGTCGATTTCGAGTAAAAGCTGAGCTTCTGCACCTTCAGTTCCCTGCCAAATCTGCTTGAGATGCTTTTCAGCAGCGTTTATCGCGTCAATCTCAAGGAATTCGCATGCCGA
>CAYZQB010000001.1:21520-37110 GCA_964480395.1 uncultured Planctomycetia bacterium | reverse complement strand
CCAGCTTTGAAAATCTCGGTAACTGCTGATGCTGCTGTTTCCAGCTTCTCAAACGGCACAAGAATACTGATTTTATGTGTCGGCAATGGAACAAGTTTCAACGTTGCCTGAGTAATAATGCCAAGTGTGCCTTCGCTGCCAGTAAATAGTCCGATGAGATTGTAACCAGCAACGTCTTTTAGGAGTTTGCCGCCTGTTTCAATGATTTCACCTGTCGGCAGAACGACTTCGAGACCGGTAACATAGTTAGCGGTTACGCCATATTTGACGCATCGAGGTCCGCCAGCATTCTCCGCTATATTACCACCTATGAAGCAGCTGCCTTTACTCGACGGGTCAGGCGGATAGAACAAACCGAGTTTTGCTACCTCATTTTTTAATGTTTCTGTGATAACACCTGCTTCACAGACAACGAATCCGTTTTGAACGTCAATTTCAATGATTTTGTTTAATCGCTCAAGAGATAAATTTATTCCACCAAGTACAGGTATCGCTCCGCCTGAAAGTCCAGTTTTACCGCCACTCGGTGTTACGGGTATCCGAAATTTATTGGCAAGTTTGACAATATCAGCAATTTCCTGTGAGTTTGCTGGTTTGACAAGGACTTCAGGCATAAATGTTAAATCTTCGGTTTCGTCATGAGCATAATCAGCAAGAGTATTTTCGTCTGTAAAAACATAACCATCACCTGTGATTTCCTTGATTTTAGCGATAATTTCCGAATTTACACTACTGAATTTGCTGTTCATTTCATCCTGTCAAAAATTCTGTGTTTCAACTCAATTGTTTTAATCGAATTTACAGCAAGTTCAAGCAAAGAACTTTTTTCCATTCCGAGAAGTTCGAGTGCGAATTCATCGATATATAAATTCTCGGTACTTTTCTCGCTCATACCGATTTTCAATGTTTTTGCGAGATAATCCGCACAATGTAAAATTGAAGCATTGATTCGGTTGATACCAGCATCAAGAGGAGCATGATGAAATTTTATTTCGGCTTTCTGCTCATCTGAAAGTCGAATTTTATTACAAATTAAGCCACCAACCTCAACATGATTGAATATTAAGAATTCTTTCTCAGGTTCAAGAGTATCGAAGTGTATTTCTGTTTGATTCTGAAAAAAATCAGGTGTTTCATCATTAATATAATGCAAAAGTACGATTTTACCTAAATCATGCAGTAATCCTGAAACATAGAATGAATCGGACTCGTGTTCGGTGTAGTCGAGTTTAAGCGCAATGATTTTTGCTAAAACCGCAGTTGTAATTGAATGTTTGAAAAAACCATCTTTCAAATATCCGAAAACAGAGAATTGTTTGTCGCTGAAGCTGTTGTTTCTCGCAGCCAGCAAAAGCGTTTTAATCGTATTTGGGTCAAGATTACGCAGTGCATCCTTAATTGATACGATTTTTCTTGGTAATGAAAAATATGATGTGTTGACCAGACGAAGAAGATTGCAAACTAGAGCGGGATCGCAGCTGAATACTTCCTCGAAATCCATAAACGACGCATTGTCACTTTCGCAAATTTGGCTAAGCATGTGGAAAACGGGCGTTGATGTTGGTAAATACTCTATCTTGAGTTTCAACTCTTGAAGCCGATTCTCTCTGAGTATCGCAGGATCCTCTTTGAATAAACCTGATGTTGAAGCGGAAAGTTTGCTTGAGGAATGCCTATTCTCAATGAATTTTCGCCAATATTCTCCCATTTTTACCTCAAATCTGAATCATAAAAACAAATTCATTCGTTTTTTCATAATAGACAAAATCTTGCGATATATTTGCAATCAGTAGCAATCCTCTACCACCAATTGATGTCTCAAGAAATTCGGGATTTTCAAAATCGGGCAAATCCTTACGTGCAAATCCCGGTCCTTCGTCGCTGATTGCAAAACCGAAGCAGCTTTTGGAGTTTTGCCTATCACCTTCACCAACAATGTATTTAATTTTAATATTCTTGGTGGAATCGAGCATATTGCCATGCTCCATAGCATTAGTCAACGCTTCATCGAGACACAAACGTATCTTGCTGACATCCCTGTTGTCTAGAATGTTGAATTCAAGTGCTAATTGTTGCAGAATCTTGTCAATTATCAGAAATTTATCATGTTCGGTACTTTTTATATCGAATTGCATTTTCACTTTGCCAAAATATTCTACATCCCCGTGCTCGAAACGGATCATCATTGCACCCATATTTCTGAAATATGCTGAATACTGTAACATTATTTACATAATCGGAAGTTCTCATACGATAAATTAATATATCCTTGATGATTTCTATCTCAACGATGGAAATGCTGTTTTATTCGATTTTTTCATCAAGTTTTCGTTCAATTGATAATTTTAACCTATCGCACTCACGTTTGAGTTTGTCAGTTTTGTCATCTGTGATGCTGTCCCAATAATCCTTTTCGATAATGTCAATAAAAGAGCTGATTTTCGCACTAAACTCATCGTCTGTCATCGATTCAATCACGGATTTTATTTTGTACTCATATTTTTGAGGTGCCAGAGTATTAAGTGCGTTGAGTTTGTTTTCGAAGAAAAGTTTTAGGATTTTATACAGCAGATAATATGTAATTTCAGGTTCAGGAATCTTGGTTTTCTTAATTAATATTTCCTCAAGTTGAGCAATATTACCCAATTTATTCAAATTGTCAGCGATTTCATCATTATGTTTTATCATGCTGTCGAAAACCTTTTTATGTCGGGTTTCAAGCCATTTCTGCCAATCTTCATAATCATCCTCATCTTCATCAAAATCGGTTGAATCATCAAGATAATCGATTATCTCATCACGCAGGTCATCATTTTTGCCGTCTTTGATATACGCAATCAAAATTCCCAAAATATTGTCTTTCGGATACTCCTTAAGCACTTTGAAAGCATCTTCTTGAGCACTTTTATTGTCGCTGAATAACTGATTTGCATGATGCGGCAGTGCTCTCAGAGTTCTAAACTCACTGATAGCATGGTCAATTTCTTTGTCGAGTTTCGTTTTATCAAGATTAATCAGCCATTCAAGCGCATTCACTGGTGTTTGTTTGCCGATCTCACGAATAAGCCATTTCTTGTTTTCAATTGAAAGCTGAGGATAGTTTTCCTGAATGCTCATGAATCCCTTGTCAGGATACTTTTCAATGAGAAACTGAAGTGTTTCTCGAACAATTTCAGGAGATTTATCCGAAAGCAAGTCTTCGACATCATTAATTGATGTTTTCATTCTGCTCATTCTGGCAGCTTTAATCCATGCAATCCGAATGTGAGTATCGCTTGATTTTCTGAGATTTGCTCGTGCTGAATCATATTCGGAAATATTCGTATCAAAAAGAGTTTTCATGGCAAGGAAGCGAGTTGCGTTTATCGGTGCAAAGAATTCGTTAGGATTCTTAACGATTTCCTGCAGATAAATCGCTGAATTTTTCGCATTTGTCGATGCTGTTAGTTCAATTTGCTGGAATTTCGCAATATCTTTATTCAAATCCTTCCATTCGTGAATCCAAAAGAAACTTGAACCAAGCGTAAAGAAAAGAGCCAATAATGCCATTGCTCTGCCATATTTGTTGAATTTTTTACACGACCCCGCAGTAATCGCTGAAAACAGAAACATCGAGAATAATATCGCCAAGCCGGAAAATTTGCTCCATTCGATAAAACTTAAAATCGTGCTGAAGTCAAGCGAATAGAGCTTTAAAAGAAAATATTCGCGTCCGAAGATGAAAAAACCTACGCCGAATATACCTGTCGCTGAGAGAATGAAGAGCAGCAAGGCAATCAGCGTCAAAATGCTGAATCTTGGATTTCTGTTTTTTTCTTCCTGACGAATTCTCTCAAGCTCAATTTCAATTTTCTTTTCGACTTCGCTTCGAACGCGTATATCAATTTCCTGCTCAAGTTCCTCTTTGCTAATAGCATTTTCATTGAGAACATATTGCTTCATGTCTGCTTGAATATGTTTTTTAATCTCCTTGAATTTGTACTTGAGCTGCTTTTTCATGTCCTTAAAAAAGCCCTTGGCATCTTCGTGTACATTATTGTCTATCTCTGATTGCATCTTATGATAATCTTCAACTTGATTTGAATCGTTTGTAGTAACAGGATCGTTGTCAAAAATGGTGATTGAAGGTTGGGACAGTGCAATTTCTGAATCGTGATTAATTTTGTCAGAGTCTTTTCCAAGAACATCACCAAAGAAAATCCTTAAAATCAATAATATTCCAAGCAATGGAATTAAAAATGGAATAAGAAAAATCGCAATAATAAGAGATACAATAATGAATTCATAGGTAAAAATAGTTTTGAAAAATCCCTTCCTGTGTTGAGATTTCGGGTTGTTTTGGCGAAAGTGATTCCATTTATCCCACGATTGTCGATTATAGTTGGCATTTTCACCTGAATTAACTGGTTGTGCTTTTGGAAAAGGAGTTGATGCTGTAAATCCGTTAACACCACGGTTCTGATTCTTAACATCTTCGATAACAGAGTCAATTTCGTCCTTAAGCTGATTTATAGACTGGTATCTGTCAGAAGTGCTGGATTTTAGTGCTTTGAGGACGATATCATCAATGATTCGAGGAAGATTAGGTTCAAGTATTGACGGGCGTTCGAAATTGCCGACCGGTATTTCATTTGTCAGAAGTTCATACATCATAACGCCCACCGCATAGATATCCGACCGATGATCCGCGGATTTGCTGGAAATTCGCTGCTCAGGAGACATATAATCAAGTGTGCCCATGGTAATTGCAGTATTGGTAATTCGGCTGAATTCGCTGTCTTTACGCAAAAATGCTGACAGCCCGAAATCAGCGATTTTCACAACACCATTCGTGTCAATCATTATGTTTTCGGGTTTGATATCGCGGTGAATGATGCCCTGCGAATGTGCATATGCCAATCCGCAGCAAATGTCAGACATTATTCCGAGAACCTGTATGGTATTCAGGCGTCTGCTGCGCATAATCTGACGCATGCTTTTGCCGTCGACAAATTCCATCACAAAAAAGTAAATACCGTTGCTTTCGCATCTGTCAAGAATCGAGACTATGTTCGGATGCTTAAGAGTCGCCAATGCTTGCGCTTCACGGTTGAAACGCTTGACGAATTCCAAGTCGTCTGACAGATGTTCAGGCAGTATTTTGAGAGCGACTTCACGTTTCAGAGATTTCTGCATGGCTTTGTAAACGACACCCATGCCGCCTCTGCCGATTTCAGCAATCAGCTCGAATCCTGCGAGATTCGTTCCGGGTTTTAAGCTTGGAATATTAGCAATTTTACCTGCAAAAGTCTTTGTACTGGCAATACTTTGTGTGCATTCTTTTGTTCGCATTACGATTTCGAAATCGCAATTAGGACAATTATATGATTCTTGTACCAAATCGAATATCTCAAACGAAAATCCGCATTTGGGGCAGTGCAAGTTTATGCCAGCTTTGCTGGTGTTCATATTATCCTCACAACCATTTAAATTATTTTAGCATTATGTTAAAAAACTTTATATTTCTAGTTTACTCATCAGATTCAAATAAGTTGTCATCGAGTCAGTTTTTAATAATAAATATTTTCAGGATGAAGGAATTTTTCTTTCAAATCAACTCATAGGGTCACGAAATTATAAAAAATATAAATAATCTGGCACGAATCAGCACAATTATGAACAATGATAATTAGTTTTCGTTGTAAGTATTATTATTTTGAGGTTTTTATGAACGCTAAAAAACTGAACAAAATCAAACATAATCCACGTTCAAGGGTTGCTGATATAACTTCACCGGTAAGCTCGGAAGTAAAGAAGAAGAAGAAAAAAAGTCTTACGCTGAAGGATTACGGCAAGCAAAAAGGATACATGTGGGGAATAATCCTCTTTATTTACTCAGTGATATTGATTCTGTCGAAGGTTATGTATGAAATTCAGTATGATGAGAAATTTCCGACTGAATTTGATGAATTATTCCTGCTTTTTCTGCCGTTAGCGGTGGGATTTGCAGCGTTTTTAATAGCGAGGATTGCTGCTGTTGCGGTTAGAGGAATTTTGCTTATTCTCGCTGTTGCTGCTCCCTGGATTTACACAGTAAACATGGGACTTCCACCTTTTGCTGAGTTTTTCAAGTACACGCTGCATAATCTGCATGGCGAAAACTTCATACCGTTTTATGTGGCACTCGCTTTTGCTCTTGTTGGCAATTTCGTTTACCATTCACTTCGGGTATACTTTCCTGAGCGAAAAGGAGCGAGATTCTGGAGTTTTCTGCCGATTATCGTATTTATGCTTTTTGTCGGCTTCATATTAATGCTTGATAAATCAGTTTACAACATCAATGTTTACATCCATTTCAAAGCGATTATCAGCAGTTTTCCATTGAATTTGATTGTGATTATTCCAGCATCAATCGCATTTCTGTATTTTCTGGAGGGGATTTTCGCAGCGAAACGTGGGGGATTTCATAAATTGCTATTTGTGCTTACAAGCGTTTTTATTGTTGGCTTAATTGCATACTGGACTTATGAATCGATGAAAATTGTACCCACAAACTTCCCAAAAGAACTTGAAAAATTCACTAGCTTAACAGGCAGGATACTGTTCGATTCAATCACAATGTTTATTTATTTGTTTGCACTTGTAGGTTTGTTCGCAAGCGGCTTAGCTGACATCTGCATCAATCTGCTTCTGGCATTCACAAAAAAGAAAAAGAAAGTCAAAGCGCATTAACTGCAAGCAAGTAACTGCAAAAATGGTTTCCTTTACAAAAAAATCGAATTAAAATATCATTAAAATTGAATTGGGGGAGAAATGCGGTATTTATCGATTACAATTCTCAGCATCTGCATTCTATTGTTGGTTTCCTGCGGTACAGGAACTGAAACCATTGAAGATGAGGATATTAAGACGAATAGTTCTCTGGAACAACATAGAATCATGGATTGGGACAAAATTGAGGATTTCAAATTCACGCTGAAAAGTGGCTGGAAACTCGCAGAACCAAACACCGACCGTTCACGCTGGGTCTTCAAAGACGGTCCTCTCAACGGTCAATACGCATATCTCACGGTCGAGGTTATCGAAGGCGACAGATATTTTTATCGTTGGGATGATATTAAACAGCAGCTTGCAAATGAAATAGCAGCGAGAATGTTCTGGGCGATGCGCTATGGCACAAATGTATTCCGTTTTCATAAAGATGGTCAACGATACTTTGAAGTCGGTAATCTTCTCAAGGGCTGGATGGTTATTTACCACGATTATGCGGACAGAGACGCATTTTCGGGAATGACCGCGGTTTATGCGCAGGCGGGAATCTGGGAGATGAAACGACAGATAATTTTCAAACTCGTTACAACTCCGAAAGGTTGGGGCGAATATTGGACTGACAATTTCCGGGAAATCGTACAATCCTGTCGCAGCATGAGAGCAACAAATTATCAAATGGAACGGCTTCGAAATGGTTTGGATAATGTTAATATCAAGCCTGAACCTGTAAATTTCATCGAACGCAAAGAAACTATCAATGTTGCCGACGGATTCAATTTTGACCTGCAGAACACATGGATTTGGGTCGCATCTGAAAATGGCAAACATACTTTTTCTCGCGAGCTTCAAAATGGTGAGCCAGCAATACTCACAGTTGAGCCGGAATCTGGTGATGAATACTTCTACAAAGCATCCAACATTAATGAAAAACTCGACAAAATTTTGAAAGATAAAATGGCAGATACAACAGGAAAAATAAACACTTTCAAACTCTACAACAAAGAATGTGAGCTTTTCGATTCTGGCAACGTGCTTAAGGGTTGGAAGGTCGTTTACGAGGATTATGACAACAGGTTTCAGAAAAACTTCGTATTTGTGGATTCTGCGGTCTGGGAACTGAAACGGCAGATTAAATTCAAGATGTCAACAACCCCAAAGGGCTGGAACTCCGAATATTCAAGGATTTTCAACGAAATTGTTAATTCCTGCAGAAGCGAAAAAATTAAGTAAAGAAAGCGCAATGAAATTCATATATCTTCCAAACTTCAAACCGGTTTTCGCTCTGACGGGCTTAACATTCAAGGAAGTGGTGCGCTCACGGATTTTTATTATTATATTCATTATCGGGTTTGCAGCAGTTCTACTCAGCAGCACGGTCGAATCAATCACCGAAGTTGACAAGGTAAAACTAATGCGTCAATGGATTGTACTCATAATATCGGGTACGAGTATAATTTGCGCACTTTTTACGGTTGCATTTGGCATACCATTCGAGATTGAAAGTAAGCGGATTCAGATGCTATTCAGCAAGCCGCTTTCGCGTGGCGCATTTATCATCGGTAAAACATTAGGTTATTCCTGTGCAATTCTCTTGATTTTTGCAATTCTCGGAGTTTGTGGTTATTTTGCGATTCTTTTTTCAGTTGGTGGAAGCGATGAAAATAATGATTTAACAAGCATCAAATCTTTTATCAAACCACAGATTATGGATATTTACGGTGATACTTTGCGAAAGGAAATTACAGGTCTGCAAGGGATTCCTGCAGTTTATCTTATAGATCAGCACAAAAATATTATCGACTGTGTGTTCGATATATCTAATGAGAACGTTGATTTACATACAATCGAGTTCGTTACGCTTGACCTCAGCACAGGCATAAGTATGCGCAGGTATCGCGAGATGCAAGACTGCGAATGGATTTTAACGGCAAAACACCCAAAGCGATTAATGCCGGAAATAACCAGAAAAATCCAGTTCCATGACCCGTCAAAATACAAAATCGAACTTCCATTCTCGATATTTTCAGATGATGGAAAAACTATAATTTCGTTTGAGTTCAGCGAATTTCCGTATAATTTGTCATTCTCATCTGAAAGCATTCGCCTGCTGATTAATAAAACTTCGCTTGCCTATTCACTATCAAAGACTCTATCAATTGAGTTATGCAAAGTCATATTTCTTCTCGCCTTCGTGCTTATGCTGTCTGCATTTTTCTCGCCATATACATCAATTATCGGCGGATTTATGGTCTGGTTTCTTACATATTCGGTTCATAAAATTCCAGAGACAATCATGTTCGTTGAAAGACAGATGAGTTTTGAGTTAAAAAAAGCTGCGGGGTCAGAATATAATGTAAGCTGGGCAACGCAATTTACTTCCGACCTGTTTAATCTCGGTTTCAATAAAATTCTCGTAGGGCTGACTTACATTGTGCCCGATTTCAGTAAATTCAACATTTTATGGAATTTTGTCGAAGGTTACGATACACCAATTATTAGTTGCATCGGTGTTTTCGCATATTTTCTGGCTTGGATTGTCGGTGTTGTTTTTATCGGTTATCTCTTTTTCTCATTCCGCGATTTTCCCTAGTTATTCTTGTTGATTCTTGCAGCTTCCTCAGGCGGTATAAGCTGTAATCCGAATTCCTCCGCTTTCGATTTCAAATACTCAAGCTGCATTTTCTCAGCAATTTTCTCTCTGAGAATCCTGATTTCTTCTTTTTTATCAATAATATCTTTCTCAATCTTACTTTGTCTATACCCTATCTCATAAACATCCACCTGCTTGATGACCGATGTGATCGCAACTATCACAAATATGAGCATTCCGATAAAATATTGAAACGGACGCATTATTACCCTCTGTTGTTTTGCTTTATAAATCGTCATTTTCCCGAGAAATTTTACTGGCTTGCGAAAATTTGAAAATTAAGGTCTAATATTTCCAACTTTGCTATTTTTTGAGAGTATTCTATGGTTTTACCGCAGACTGAGCAGATAACAGCGTATCAGAAAGTTTTAGTGATTGATTTGGGGTCGCAGTACACTCAACTTATCGCTCGAAAGATTCGTGAGCAAAATGTTTACTGCGAGATTATGCCGTACAGCGAAGTAACAGTGGAAATAATTAAGAGGAAATTGCCGATAGCTCTTGTGTTATCGGGCGGTCCTGCAAGTGTGTATAAAACTGATGCACCGAAATTGGCAGATGAGATTTTTTCGCTAGGGATTCCGATTTTGGGAATATGTTACGGGATGCAGCTTGGTTGTCAGGCGTTGGGTGGTAATGTAATTTCGGGGAGCGAAATCGGTGCTGGTGGAGAATTCGGCAGAACTGAATTATGCATCGAACACAATGATATTTTCTTTGAAAATGTTGGGAAAAGTGGTGAAAAGACGACAGTCTGGATGTCACATCGAGACAGAGTCGAAAATCCCGGTGAGCAGTTTATTCACCTTGCATCAACGCCGTCCTGCCCATATGCTGCTGTTAAGCACAAAAAATACCCGTTTTACGGCATACAATTTCATACTGAAGTCAATCACACGATAAAAGGACGAGAACTTCTGCGGAATTTCCTCTTCAATGTTTGCAAAGCAAAAGGCGACTGGCTGATGACATCGTTCATCGAAACAACGGTTGAAGAGCTGCAAAGACTTGTGAAAGCCGATGAACGCGTGATTGTCGGACTGTCAGGCGGAGTTGATTCAAGCGTTGTAACAGCATTGTTGTACCGTGCGCTAGGTGATCGTGTATCCTGCATTTATGTCGATAATGGGCTGATGCGTGAAGGTGAGAACGCGATTGTAAAAGAAATGTTCGGTAAACACTTCAAAACCGATTTGCATATCGTTAATGCTGGTGAACGATTCCTCACTAAACTTGCTGGTATAACAGACCCGGAGCAAAAACGAATAATAATCGGACATGAATTTATACGTGTTTTTGAGGATGAAGCACGAAAAATCAAGAATGCTAAGTTTTTAGCACAAGGCACGCTTTATCCTGACGTAATCGAGTCGGTGCCTGCACATGGTGGTCCAACAGCAACAATTAAGAGGCATCATAATGTTGGTGGACTTCCTGACAAATTCGATTTTCAGCTTATTGAGCCCTTAAGACATTTATTCAAGGATGAAGTGCGAGTTATCGGTACAGCACTTGGATTGCCTGAAGAGCTTGTCTGGCGACAGCCTTTTCCTGGTCCCGGCTTGGCGGTTCGTATAATTGGCGATGTTACACATGAGAAATGCGTTCTACTGCGTAAGGCAGATACGATTGTGCTTCAGGAAATTCGTGCTGCCAATCTGTACCGCAAGGTCTGGCAAGCGTTTGCGGTTTTGCTGCCGGTAAAAAGCGTCGGTGTCATGGGTGATGAACGTACATACGAAAATATCGCATCGATTCGGATTGTCGAGAGCGTTGATGCGATGACAGCGGATTGGGCACGTGTGCCATACGAGGTGCTTGACCGAATTGCCCGTCGAATTATCAATGAAGTACGTGGCTTCAACCGTGTTGTGTACGATATTTCAAGCAAACCACCTGCAACAATCGAATACGAGTAAGATATTTGCACACCTTACTTTTTTTTGGGAATAAAGATTTTGGTATCGATTGGAATAACTTCCGGGTGACAATGCGCATAAAAAAGATGCCAAAATATAATAACTCCCGTTGCGATTATGGCTTCATTGAAGTGAATTTCACGCATAACTGAAACTCCGTTCCCATTTATAACAGATGCTGCGATCGTTGGAAACATCAAACACAAACCGGATACAATTAATACAAGACTACCAATAATCACTGCATAATAATCCAGTTTATGCCTGAGTTTAAATCTGCCTTCAATCTCCTTTTTCTGGCTCAAAATATCACTTTTCGTGATGAGTAATCCTCGATTTCCCTTAAAAAAATGAATTGTGATGAAAATTAAATGCATCAAAAAGAACAAAATGTAAAAAATTCCCAAAATTCTATGAATGTATATAACATTCCCAAGATTCCCAAAAATATTGATGATAAATGTGCTTAAATCACCCATCGGTTTGGCTTGAGTAAAACCGGTTATAGCAAGTAACAAAAACAACAACACTAGCAAGCAGTGCTGGGAAACTTCTGAAAATGTGTACTTCTTAGTATTATTAGGCATATTTAACTTGAAATTAAATCTAATTCTCTTATTTAATCAAGATTCGACTTTTTTTCAACGATTTATATTACATAAAATGTATTGTTACTATATTAAAAATATATAAACTATATTAATATTTTGGATTTGTATTTATTTTCGCACATTTTATTTGACTTTTTCTTTTTTATTTGTAAAATAATACTAATATTTAGACAATAAACATGAAAAAATACTATAGCACAAGCGAAGTCGCAAAATTATGCAATGTTCATAGAAACACAATCATTGCAGCAATTAAGAAAAATATTCTTAAAGCATATAAGACTCCGGGTGGTCATTCCCGAATTTCTCATAAGGATTTGGTCAAATTCTGCCAAGAAAAAGGGATTCCCTTTGCTGAAACAATTGAAAATGGCGTTAAAGTTTTAATTGTTGACGATGATCCGATTCTTCCAACCATACTGGCAAAGGGTTTAGAGAGCGAAGGATATGTGGTTGCAATTGCACAAAATGGATATGATGCGGGTTTCCTGACCATTGAATTTAAGCCGATTATCATCCTGCTTGACGTATTATTACCCGACATTAACGGTGACATCGTATGTAAACGTATTCGTTCACACTCGGAGACACAAGATATTTATATTATTGCAATGTCAGGTGTAAGCAATATTAGGGTCGAAAATCAGATGCTTGATGCAGGTGCGGATTATTTTCTTCCCAAACCTTTTAATCTTGATGATGTCTTGCGAATCGTCAATAAACTTAGGGATTTACATCTGGGAAAAAAAGATACTGGAAATAATCATACCGAAATGGCATAAAGAACTTGAAATTAAGCTGTAATTAGAATAAAATCCTGAATTCATCATTTAAATGCAGATAAACCGAACTCGAATTTAATTTTATCGTTTATCAATTTGTTACATTGTTTCAGTTAAATGTTAAGAAAACACCCCGAAAAAAGAGGATTTTCATTGGTAATTGATATTGTCTTTTTCGCTCAATAACTTCGTTATTTTCGCGGAAACTACAGAAAAAGAATTCCTTTTTCTTTCGTTTTCTTACATTTTGTACTAATAAAACATCCCCGAAATTGTTAGTGTTTAGAAATGCTTAAATAATCAACCCCTAAAGATATAAATTTTCTTGAAGGAGACTAACATATGTCTTTCACTAAACTCAATGTATTAGTTCTGTCGATTCTTTTGCTTTTTAGCTTGTTTGCCGGTGTAGTTTCAGCACAGGAAGAAGACGAAGAGGCAACTACACAAATCACACTTGGTGACAACTTGAAAGCAACTGGTATTGTCGGTGTTTTCCTCGCTTTGCTTTCAATAGCGATGGTTGCATTCACTATTGAGCACTTTATTAATGTTCAAAGAACAAAAATCATTCCTCCTGAAATTATTCAGGAACTTGAAGTTTTCTTTGAAGAAGAGGATTATGAAGGTGCGCTTCAATTCTGTGAATCGAATCCCGGATTTGTAACAAACATTCTTGCAGCATCGCTTCCAAGAATGAGTCAAGGATTCGAAGCAATGAAAGAGACTGCACAGGAAATCGGTGAAGAAGAAGCTGTGAATCTGCAGATTAAAGTTTCATTCCTTTCACTCAGTGCTGGTCTTGGACCAATGCTTGGATTGTTCGGCACAGTTTGGGGAATGATTGCTGCATTTAATAAGCTTGCATCGATGAAAGGTTCAGCAAACGCTGCTCAACTTGCCAGTGGTATTTCAATGGCACTTATGACAACGCTTCTGGGTCTTCTCATTGCTATGCCTTCTCTTCTTTTCTACTACTTCTTTAAAAACAGAGTTACAAAGATTATCCTGGAAGCTGGTGTCGTTGTTTCAGAATTTGTAGACCGTTTCCGTCCTGTTGAAGAATAAAACAGGTAAACCTGGTACGCAAGCGTACTTTTTCTTTCGTCGCTGTCAGTCGAAAATAAAGCATGTTTACATGCCCTACTGACAGTGTTGTAAACTTAAACCAGCATGGCTGGATTTGAAAGAGGGATAAAATGGGTTTAACAAGAAATGAAATGGCTGAAGGCAAGTCTGACTTGACACCAATGATTGATGTCGTGTTTCAGCTTCTGATTTTTATGATGCTTATTACATCGATGTCATCACTTAAGGATGTCGAACTGCCTGAAGCGTCAATGGCGATACCTGATGAAGATCCAAAAAAGGATCGGCTTGTAATTGATGTTCTCAAGGACAAGGCAGAAGGTTCGAACCGTGGGATCTTCAGCATAGATTCGCAGTCGTATTCTCCTCGCGAGCTTATCATTAGATTGCGACTTGAAGCAGATAAAAAACGTTCTACTGACCCTGGTGCAAAACTACCCAACGATGTTTATAGAAGTGAGCGTCCAATTCTGATTCGATGCGATAGGCGGGTTTATTATGAGGATTTCGAGAGGATTCTCATGATGTGCGTGAACCCGAATCATGGTATTTTTATGTATAAAATAGAAATTGCTATTGCTAAAGAAAATGAAAATCAGGATTAATAAAACAAGTAAACCTGCTTTCTTTGACATCGCTGGCATTAGGAATTATAAGTTCTTTGACCTATTGACAATGTTGAAAACTTAAACCAGCAAGGCTGGACAGGTAAACCTGCTTTCTTTGACATCGCTGGCATTAGGAATTATAAGTTCTTTGACCTATTGACAATGTTGAAAACTTAAACCAGCAAGGCTGGACAGGTAAACCTGGGCAGACTTTCTGCCTTTTTGCAAAGCATTTACAAAAGGAGTAATTTCTGTCTTCGATGTTAAACTACTTGAAAATCTGATGTGGTCAACTTGACAAAAAAAAAGACGCATGTTTACATGCCTATTGACAGTGTTGAAAACATAAACCAGCAAGGCTGGACAGAATAGGAGAATACAATGAGTGCTGTTGTACAGGAAATGATGAAAGAGGAGCCAGAAGTCAATCTTACACCGATGATTGATGTTGTGTTCCTTTTGCTCATATTTTTCATGCTTCAGAAGTTTAGAACATTTGAGAAGAAATTACCCTCGGAACTTCCACTTGACCAGGGTTTGTTCGTAACTGAACCAAAAGAGCTGAATCAATTGCGTTTCAACCTGTTACTTGTTCCCGGCTCAAAAGATCAGGTTCAGATAAAGCCTGATCCTGAGAACGATGTATACTACTTCGTGAATTTTAAATCAGGAAGACAGGGTAAAAGATTCATGTTCCAGGAAATAACTAAGATGATACTTGCTGGTTGGGAAATTAACAAAGTTGACAAGATTGAGATATCACCACAACCTAAGGTGCCATTTGATTATGTTGCATTGCTGCTGAATGCCATACACAGAGCAAAATTTGAGAAAGAAGAAGGTTTGCAGGATATGATTAAAAAGGCAAGAAAAGAAGGAAATACTGATTCTGTCGCAGCACTTGAAAAGCAGCTTGTGAAGGTAACATTCAAAGCATCAAAGATGCAAGCATATGAGTAATAAATAAATACTATTCTAAGCCCGGATGTTTCCGGGTTTTTTTTTATGCAAATTGACATTTTCACAACTAAATTTACTAATAAGCGAACAAAGCTCTCTGATTTACGTTTAGACAGGTAAACCTAAGCAGACTTTCTGCCTTTTTGCAAAGCAGTTACAAAAGGAGTAATTTCTGTCTTCGATGTTAAACTACTTGAAAATCTGATGTGGTCAACTTGACA
>CAYZQB010000001.1:0-21420 GCA_964480395.1 uncultured Planctomycetia bacterium | reverse complement strand
TAATTTCTGTCTTCGATGTTAAACTACTTGAAAATCTGATGTGGTCAACTTGACAGAAAAAAACGCATGTTTACATGCCTATTGATTGTGTTGAAAACTTAAACTAGCAAGGCTGGACAGGTAAACCTGCTTTCTTTGACATCGCTGGCATTAGGAAAGTAAGTTCTTTGACCTATTGACGGTGTTGAAAACTTAAACCAGCAAGGCTGGACAGGTAAACCTGCTTTTACTCACCGCATTGTTAGTAGGAATGCAAAGATTTCTGACTTATTGGCAGTGTTGAACTGAACGTAACAAATCTTTGGGGAGGTTATTATGAGTGCAGTAGTACAAACGATTATGAAGGATGAGCCGGAAGTTAATCTCACACCAATGATTGACGTTGTGTTTTTGTTGTTGATTTTCTTTATGCTCCAGCGTTTTCGAGTCCTCGAAAACAAGCTCCCGTCGGAACTTCCGCTTGACCAAGGTGTGTTTCCACCTCCTGACAGAGAGATTAAGCAGCTTAGATTTAGCTTATTGCTTGTTCCGGGTTCTTCGAATCAGGTTCAGATTAAGCCAGATCCTGAAGTTTATCCGTTCTATTTCATCAATTTTAAGCCGGGCAAAGACGGAAAAAGGCAAATGTTTCAGAATGTTACTAATATGATTGTTGAAGGGTGGGATGATTTTAGGATGGACAAGATTGAGATATCACCTCAGCAGAAAGTGCCATTTGATTATGTTGCTCAGCTTCTAAATTCTATCCATCAAGCGAAAAGTATCAAAGAGAAAGAGTTGATGCTTCAAATCAAAGCAGCAATGGGAAATAAGAATTTTCGATTGGTGGAATCACTTGAGAAGAAGCTGGTAAAAGTTACATTCAAAGCGTCAAGATTCAAAGCTTTTGAATAAAATGGCTTTCAGAAAATGAATTATCAAAATAATTGAATGAAACCTTGTGCATTTCACCAGCGGTCGGGTGTGTCGATGATGAGATTGAGTTTTTCATCATACACTGAAGTTTTGCTGAAGATGGCAGTTTTCACAAATGCCTCAGATTTATGCAATCCTATCGAATCTATGTTGTTAATCAATGATCTTACTGAGTATTTCAAGATTTTTTTTGAATTGTAGGTTTGGTTAATCATGGCTGTATCTCAAAAGTTTGTTGTAAAACCAAGTCTGAAATGTTTAAACTTCATCGAGAATATATATTAACCAATTCAATAACTGAAAAAAAAACACCCGCACTAAAAATAAGCACGGGCATTTATAATTTATTCTTATTCTATGACCTTCGTTACAACGCCGGAACCAATAGTTCTACCACCTTCACGGATAGCAAAACGTTGTTTTTCTTCCATTGCGATTGGTGTGATAAGGTCAATTCTAAGGAGAACATTGTCGCCAGGCATCGCCATCTCAACATTGACTAGCTCAATGTTACCGGTTACGTCAGTCGTCTCAAAGTAAAACTGGGGACGATAGCCGGTAAAGAAAGGTTTCTCGCGACCACCTTCAGATTTGCTTAGAATATAAACTTCTCCTTCAAACTTCGTGTGAGGTGTGATTGAGCCGGGTTTTGCGATAACCTGACCGCGACGAAGATCTTTCTTTTCAATACCGCGAACCAGGATACCAACATTATCGCCAGCCATACCTTCATCAAGGGTTTTATTAAACATCTCGACACCAGTACAGACAGTCTTCTTTGTTTCAGTTATACCAACGATTTCGACTGGATCACCGGTGTGAACAATCCCTCTTTTGATACGACCGGTGCCGACAGTTCCGCGACCTTTAATTGAAAAAACATCCTCGACAGGCATCAAAAACGGCTTGTCAATATCACGTTCCGGCTCGGGAACGTAAGTATCAAGTGCCTCAATAAGTTCCTGAATTGATTTAAATGAAGGATCTGTTGCAAGTACTTTTTCAGCTTTGATTGCATTTTCACAGTCAAGTGCTGAACCCTTGATAATCGGAATATCATCACCCGGAAAATTGTATTCGCTGAGAAGTTCTCTCAAGTCCATCTCAACGATTTCAATAAGTTCCTCATCATCGACCTGGTCAATTTTATTCAAGTAAACGATAATTGCAGGAACACCGACCTGACGAGCAAGAAGGATATGTTCGCGGGTTTGCGGCATAGAACCGTCAGCAGCGGAGACGACTAAAATCGCACCATCCATCTGTGCTGCACCTGTGATCATGTTCTTGATATAGTCCGCGTGTCCTGGGCAGTCAATATGAGCATAATGGCGAGTTGCAGACTCATATTCAACATGTGCAACATTGATCGTGATGCCACGGGCTTTTTCTTCAGGTGCATTATCAATCTGATCATAGCCTTTGTATTTTGCAGTACCTTTTTCTGCTAGATAAGCAGTGATCGCAGCAGTAAGCGTAGTTTTACCATGATCAACGTGTCCAATTGTTCCCACATTTACGTGGGGTTTAGTCCTTGCGAACTTCTCCTTAGCCATTATTCTCTCCTTGTACTCGAAGAAATTTGATATTTTTGGTTTTAAAATACGATACCAGCCATGCTGGTTTAACTTTACATCACTGTCAATAGGTCAAATAACTCTTAAGTCCTATTGCAAATGCTGTGAGTAAAAGCAGGTTTAACTGTAAGATACTGAAAATACATCTTATTAAGCAAATTTCAATACGAAATTTTCCTTACAAAGCTTTATTTTCCAATTTTTTCACGATGTGAATGTTTTTACATGTAAAAGTATGAATGTAATGTTTTTAAATATAAAACTTCATGTAAAATAGTTTAAAAGCTCATTGTTTAATATTACATGACAGATTTATGAAATCACTGTATTTTTCTAAAATAGCTTAACCCCTCTTTTTCCTTTGTAAGTGGACAGAATCTACTGCTCTTGTGAGTTGCCTAGTATTTTAGAGTCTGGGTATCAGTTAGATCAGGTGAAATGTTATTGTTTTGCGCATAATCCTGTGAGTGTTTGTTATCGTCGCAATCATTGTCCTTGTTAAAAGTGATGAATTTGTACGCTTTCACTAAATCCTCAGTAATCATATAAATGCTTGGTACCAGAAGCAGGATAATCATTGTTGAGAAAAGTTCGCCGAATCCCAGCGAAATCGCCATCGGAATCAGCATCTTCGCTTGTGCTGAGGTTTCGAAAATCATCGGTGTAAGTCCCAAAAACGTTGTGAGTGTTGTTAATATGACGGGGCGGAATCTTTGTGTTCCTGCAATTGTAACCGCTTCGAGCGCATCGCATTCTGCTGTCTCACGTCGTCGGCGATTGGCAAAGTCCACTAGCACCAGCGAATCGTTAATAACAATGCCGGAAAGTGCCACAATTCCCATAAAACTCATCAAAGAGAGATTATAACCCATAATTATGTGACCAACTACAGCACCGATAATGCCGAATGGAATTGCGACCAAAATTATTAATGGCTGAATGTAGCTTTTGAACACAACTGCCAGAAGACCGAAAGTTGCGATAAAAGCAAGAATGAAACCAACAAGCAGACTACTCATGCTTTCCTGCCTTTGCTGTTCCATTCCACCGACAATAAATGATAGTCCTGGGAACTTTGCCATAAGTTCAATTGCTGGTCCTGCCAATAAATCAGCACTTATTTGACTGCTCAAACTACTTGGTTCACAATCTGCTTTAACATTTATTACTCTTCTGCCATCGACTCTTTCAATAACTGTATAAGCGTATCCGTTGTCAATATCGATTGTTTCTTTTAGTGGAATTTCACCGCCTGCAGGAGTTTTAACAAGGAATTCCTCCATTGTTTTTTCACTTTCTCTTTCTGCCTCAGGCAGCATGACAATAACCTTGACTTCATCACGACCACGCTGGAATCGTACTGATTCTGCACCGTAAAAACTTGCTCTTAACTGACTGTTGACCGTTGAAGGTGTTAAATTCAATGAATATGCTCGTTGAGTGAGTTTTATATCAAGCTGTGGTTTTCCCTGCTGAAGACCATCGTCAATATCTTTCACCGATGGATAATTACTAAGGATTTCTGCGAGTTCAACGGCAGCTTGCTCAGCAATAGCGGATTCATTATGCGTAAGCCGGAAATGTATTGCAGAACCACCTCCAGGACCCATGGTTCTTGCTGCAAAAGTCAGTGTTTCGACACCGGGAATATCGCCGACATTTTCTCGCCAAACTTTAACGAAATCCTTCAGCTCGAAACTTCGCTTATCGACTTCCACAAAATAAATTTCTACATCAGCAATATTTGTACTTTTTCTGCCACCGCCGAAATGTCTTGCACTAGTCGAACCGACACGAGTAAAAATACCGTCGTAAATTGCTTTGCCACCGAGTTGATCGATAAGTTTTTTTGCTTCATTAACAACTTTTTCCTGCACTTTTATCGTATCTTCAAGCGGAGAACCGTAAGGAAGTACAATACTGCATTTAACATCATCGGTTTCGGTTTCAGGGCTGAATGTAAGCCGAACCTTACCACTCATAGTATATGCCATAACAATTATCAGCAGTGCAATGCCAAATGCTGTTGTTGCGTAACGGTTTTTTAGAGCAAATCGAAGTAACGGTCGATAAACATTCTGAATCAGCTTCTCGATGAATCTGCTCAATTTGTTCTGATATTTACTGATTATGCTAAACAAACCTTTTGTGCTTTTTTTCGAATGTCCAAGATGTGCAGGCAGAATAACCAGAGCTTCCACAAGAGATATTAAGAATGCTGTAATTACAACGAGTGGAATATTTGCGGCAATTCTACCCATTATTCCACCCATAAACATCAATGGCATAAAGGCGATAATATTTGTAATGATGGCAAATGTAACAGGTACTAAAACTTCGCGCGTTCCGAGAATCGCTGCTGTTAAAATATTATACCCCTTCGTCCTCAACGTATAAATATTCTCACCAACCACGATAGCGTCATCGACAATCATACCCAAAGCCATGATGAATGCGAAAAGCGAAATCATGTTTATTGAAACGTCAAGTGAAGGCATTAGAAGGAGTGTACCAAGAAATGAAATTGGAATTCCCAAAGTAACCCAGAAAGCAAGCTTGATATCAAGGAATATTCCTAAGAGAACAATTACCAGTGAAAGACCTATCAAAGCGTTTCTAAGAAGCAGATTAAGCCTATCCCGATAGTCATCCGCACTATCTCGCTGAATATCCACATGAATTCCATCTGGAAGTTCCAATCTCAGTTTTTCAAGATATTTGCGAACTTCTGTTGAAACCTGAATTGGAGTTTGGTCACCTTCACGTGAAACCAAAATTTGGAAAGACGGTGCACCGTTAAAATATCCTTCCTGATCAGTCTCTTCGAAACTATCAGAAATTGTAGCTATTTCACCAAGTGTAATGAGACTTCCGTCACTGGTCGAAATAATTGGAATATCATCAAACGAACTTCCTGTTCGTCTTTGTTCTTTCAATCGCAACAGAATCTCACCATCGTCAGATTGTATGCTGCCGGAGGATAAATCATTAGCAGACAATCGAATTTTCTGGGAAATTTCGCTTAATGTCAGATTATATTTTCTCAGCGTTTCGCTTGGTATTTCAATCGAAATTTGTAATGGTTTTAAACCTGATAATTCAACTGAAGTAATATTTTCGTTTTGCAGCAGATTATCTCGAATTTTTTTGCCTAATTCGTACTTCGAGCTATCGTCCATTTGTCCATAAACAACCATATTCAGTACTTCTCGCTTCGGAACAATCAAGCTGACGTTCGGACTCTCCGCATTTTCAGGAAAATTATTTATGCTGTCCACTGCATTTTTCGCATCAGCAAGAGCAATTGACATATCCGTATCTGCATTAAATTCAATCCTAACTGAAGCGGAACCTTCATTGGCGGTTGCTGAAATTTCCTTCACATTATCAATGCTCCTTAACGATTCCTCAAGAGAAAGAAGAATTCCTTCCTCAATTTCCTTTGGACTTGCGCCAGGATAGGCAACTGAAACTGAAATCATTTCGATTTCAAATGCAGGAAAAACTTCCTGCTTGATTGTGTATGTTGTCAAGAATCCGCCGATCAGCAAAAACAGCATCAAAATGTTTGCTGCCACCGAGTTTTTTGCCATCCAAGCAAGCGGTCCCTTAAGTTCTATTGGCTGTGTATGTATATTTTTCATTATAAACCTCTTTATGTTGCCTGACAGTGTTGATGAATACTCTAATTATTGGATCTGTAATTATTAAAATTTTGGTTTGCATTTGCATTATTGACCGGAACAGTCATTCCCTGTGTCCGAAGCTGCATATTCTGTACAGGTGTTGAAATTTTGCTTGTGATAAGCAATTCACCAGGTTTCAAGTATTTTGTGCTAACTAAAACATCGTTTTCGCGCTTCCAAAGAATTGATACTTTTCGTATTTCAAGCTGCTGTAATTTATTCAAAATCCATACTTTGTTGCCTTCATGCAAATAACCTCTTTCAATCGAAATTACGTCGGATAGTTTTGACCCATGTATCTTCACTTTAACAAAAGCATTGAGAAACATAGGAATATTGATATTATCGTTGTCTTTTTTCAGACCAAGCGGATCATCAATTTCAACAATCAATCTTGCCATTCGACCGGCTTGCTCTAAATCACCAAGATACCTGATAATTTTTCCAATACGTTCTACTCTCGTTCCATCGCTTAACTCATAAAGAACCTCTGCAGTAGAACCATTCTCTTTGTTCGGCTCAGGCAGTTTTACATATTTCAAATTGCTAACCGGAATATTAACCTTCACCCAAAATTTATCAGTCCCAATTAAAGTTGCAATCTGCGAAGACTGCCCAACAATCTGGTCTTTTTCTATGTGCTTTACCTGAACAATGCTGTTAAACGGCGCAACAATTTTTGTACGTTCAACATTTAATTCAGATTCTTCAAGAACCTTTTTGGCATATTTCAAACTCGCTTTTAATCTTGCGATATGTGGTGTTCGCAGCAGCAATTGTTTATTTGCATCCGATTTTGTATCCTCATCAAGCATTTCCCACTCAGATTTTGCTATTTCCTGTTTCCCTTTTTCAATTTCGATATTGTATTCAGCATCGGCAACTTGCGACTCATGTTGAATTACCATTGTTTCATAATCTCGTTTGTCAATCTGAGCTATCATCTCGCCAGCATTGATGAAACCACCCTCGACAAGATTTTGATTCATGTCGATGATTTTCCCACCGAGTTCAGGAGTAACAGTAATCGTTTTTGCAGGAATTACCGTACCCATCGCTTCAATATCGATTAACTCTTCACTTGCTTCCAAATTAGCAACGCTAACAAGAATGTACTTTTTTTGTTGTTGCATCGGTCGAATCTGAGTTTTGTTTGCAATAAAGCTGTTTGCGATTGCAATTCCGCCTCCCAAGAAAATGACGATTGGCAAAATTTTTCCAAGACTTATAGCGATAAATTTCTTCATTATTTTTCTCCTTTTAGTTTTATTTTGTGATTTGTAAGCTGCCAGCCAAAGATTTGTAAAGTGAAATCCTGTTGATTAATAGTGTCAAATCAACCTCCAAAAGCTGAATTTCTAAGCTCTGCATGCTTTTAAGCTGACTGATTACATTTAAATATTGTGCTGAACCGTTTTGGTAATTATTTCGCAAAACTACGAGGGATTTTTGAGCAAGTTCGTACTGTTTAATGAGTTTTTGCTTATACTCGATACGCTTTTTTTCAGTTATAAGAGCATCCTCAACTTCTTTATAAGCAGAAAGAACGAGTTTTTTATAGGTATGAAGCTTTTCATGTGTTGCCGCATTGTTTCTTTCGACTTCAGTTTTAAGCTTTCCACCATCAAATAATGGCTGAGTTAAATTTGACGCAAGATTCAATATCCAGTCGCTGAAAAGCGTTTCAAACGTATCACCTTTCCCTGAATAATTTGCAGAAATACTCAATTTCGGATATCGATTAGCGATTGCCTCGCCGATTCTCTCGTTTGCAGCAGCGACTCTAATGTAAGCAGCCTGTATATCCGGTCGACGATTCAATAAATCAGCAGGGATTCCTGTTGCTGGAAGCGGTGGAAGTGCAGGCAATTTATCGACTTCAACATCAATTTTGTATTCAGGGGTTTCAGCAAGCAGCAGTGCAAGGACATTTTCGAACAACTCAATCTGCATTTTTACCAAAGTTATTTCACTTTGTTTCGCCGATATTTGTTGCTGCTGTTGATAAATGTCCGAAAGCAATGCTTGCCCTTGGCTGTAGTTCTTTTTTACAAGTTCTAGAAATTTCTCATTCAATTCAAGCTGAGAGTTAAGAAGCTTCAACTTGCTGAATTGCTGAACGAGCTGATACCAGCATGTTGCTATACTTGAACTTATTGTTAATGCTGTTGTCTGGAAATCCAACTCAGAAGCATGGAAATCGAATCCTGCTGCTTTTTTCCCAGCACTGATTCTACCCCATAAATCAATTTCGTAACTTGCTGATAAACCAAGCGAAATCATTGAATCGAAATCATCACTATCTGTGGATGGTGTTGCCGATATTCTCGATGAGGGCGTTGTAAAAGTGTAGCCTGCAGATGCATTTAGCGTCGGCAGCATGGATGCACCAGCTTTTTTTGCCAATGCCTGCGCCTGTTCAACTCTATCCCATGCGATTGTTATATCCAGGTTTTTGTTCAATCCTGTGCTGATATATGAATTTAGCTTGATATCATTGAAGGACTTCCACCAATACTTATCAATTTTATCTTTGCCTGATTCAGAAAATTTCTTCATTGGCGTAGCAATTTCAGTGCTGGTATCCATTTTCGGTGTATAATTGCATGAAACTAGAAATAGCGTCAATACAACTATGAATATTATTCTAAATTTCATATTTTTCATTCCCTTCCTGTTGTAGTCTGTCTCGGATTCCAGTTATGCTGGCTAATGAAAAGTCAGTGATATAATCAATCAGCTTTACGAGTACCACATCCGAAATCTCTTTACTAAATAATGGATGATGCTCAAAAAATATTGGTCCCGTGAGAAACCGAATGTTACCCAAAATGCTGGTTTCACAAAGTTTAACTATCATTGAATCTTTACTTACTTTAAGCTCCTGTGCTATAAACGGCTTGAAAAAAATACATACTTTGCTATGTTCTTGCATCATAATGTCTCTGACCTCAGATATCTCCATGATAGTCTCTCGATTAATTAATTTACCAAACCAACGTGGTAATTCTGGTGAAAATCTGCGCATGACGATGTCATGTACAAATTCGTGCAGCTTATCTTTTGGGGTTACAAACTCATCGTACAGCCGGTCAACCGGATATTTTTCCTCTGATTTTTCAATTACGAAGTGCAAAACCTGAAGAAAAAGCTTCTTTTTATCGCGAAAATAATAATTTACCGATGCGATATTGGCATCTGCGTGTTCACATATTTCGCGGATGGTTGTTTCTTTGAATCCTTTTTGGGCGAAAAGCGCACCTGCTGATTCAATCAACCTTGAGTATGTATCTTTTTCGATTTCCTCCATAATTTACCCTTAATTTAATTAGTAAACACATGTTTTAATCATAAGTTTCAAACATTTGTTTAATATTACAAACATTTTCACTTTTTTTTTATTCCATTAGCTTTTTTTTAATGAATTTTATTCCATATGTTCAATGAAATGCTTGATTTAAGCCCTTACTGAATGATGTCAGCAAGTTTGAGAAGTGCGTCTTCCTGTGTATTTTCAATAATGAAGAACTCAGTCAAACCCAGAAATTGTGCCATATCGAGAATTGGTGCCGGTACATTGTACATAATGAGTGAGCCGTCAATCAGCTTCAATTTATCAGACAACGTTACAAAGTAAGCAAAACCGCTGGAATTCAGAAATTTCAACTTCTCTAAATTTAATACTACGTTAAACAGTCCGCTTTTTACGATAACATCAATGCTGTATTTCAGCTTCTTTTCTGTTGTAACGTCAACGATTCCATTAATAAACACAATTGTTGAATTCGGCATGTCGTCAATGTGTTGAGGTGTGATTGTAAGCTCTGCCACGAACTAGCTCCTAATGCCTGACAAATAAAACACAATATGATATTGTAGAATTTAATACGTTATATGCATCAAAAAACTTTCATTTGTACGGTATTTCATGCGGACATGTATTATTTTGCAGACATGAATGAAAAAAAGGAGAAGCAAACACTTCTCCCATATAAATTTAGCATAATTGATGATTATTTGTCGATGACGTTGACGCGCCATTCATCGCTGTTTGCCCGAACCAAAGGCGCATACATCGCTTCGACGACCGTCGGTAGTGCGTGGAATTTACCCGGAACTTCTGCTCGCAGACGGTATGTCAGCGTGTGTTCACCTTGAGGCACCCAGCTTGCGAACATGCTCACACGTTCATCGCGGAATTCCATGAACACGCCGAGTCCATCGCGCCAGCTGTAGCCGGATTTCTTCGAAACCGCTTCACAACCCGCAGGTTTCATGTCGTTGAACATCACGTATTGATAATCGTTTTTCGAATCAATCACGAGTACAACTTCAATGAGATCGCCGGATTTAACTTCGTCGAGGTCCATTAGCTCATTCTTTTCCCATGTAATTCGTCTGCTGCCGTCTGTCGCATCAGGATTCTCAATCTTCTCTGTGAGTTTATAATATTTACGCTCAACAAAGATTTCATATCCCGCTTTCTTGATGGGTACTGACATGTCGTAGGTTTTCAGCGTGGCAGTCCATGCAAACGAACCTTTACCTTTTTTCACGATTCTAACAACACCCTTGCCGTTTTCAACATCAACACCCTGAATCATGAACGAAGGTTTCATCGTAAGCAGATTTTCCTTTGTAACGTGTATTTTTTCATAGAGTTTATCTCCGTAGTAAATCTCGACACTGTAATCAGCATCTAGTTCTCCACGCTGCTTCGCATAATCCATCAGCGAAAGAATCGCCATGGCTGAACCCTTCGTAGATTCCCATTTGTTGCCCTGACGATGATTTATTACCCAGCGTGAGAGCGGTTCGATGTATTTGTGGTCAGGTTTTATAGCAGCCAAAGCACGTAAAACCGCTGTATTAGTCTCAAGTGCATTGTTCCACCAGTACCACCAACCGTCGCTCGAAGTTGTCCAGTATGCTGTCCCTGATTCTGCATCGTATTTTGCATAATCTTCGATATTTTCGATGAGAAGCTTGGCTTTTTCAACCTTACCGGCGATATGCAACGCTAGTGCGAAGTATGACCTGCTCAGATGATTGAAGTCAGCGCGTCTTTCCATCAATTTATCGATATAACGTTCGTATTGCTCAGTTGAGCCGAACTCAGCTGTGTCATAGTAAGGCGCAAGTGCGTATGCCATAAACGATGCACGATGCAGATTCCGCTCAATGAGAAAACTCTTACCAAGGAACGAAACCGCACGTTTCACGATATTCTCATCAAACTTGATTCCGTTTTCCCTCGCAAGTGTCAGACCGTGAACAACGTATGCTGTCATGTACGGAGAAGAGCTGAAACCTTTGAACCATCCCCAACCGCCGTCACCATTCTGCCACGATGCAACGCGTGCGAGACCAGCATTGATAACGTTGGTTAGAACAGTTTCGTCAAACACAGGATTATCACGGAAAAGATTAATACTTCCTCTGTCCCATTTGTCCGTACTGATAAGTGCTCTGCGTGCCTGAACATCTTCCAAGCTGATTCCCATGTCCTTCAAGGTGCCGCGAACGACAACAGCAGGCATAAACCGGCTCATTGTCTGCTCGATGCAGCCATAAGGATAATCAATCAGGTAAGGAATCGCATCCATACAAGCGGTCGCAACAGTTGGAGTCATACCGATTCGAACCCATGTTTTATTTGGGTCAAAATCTTCCGGCATTTCCATGTTAAGTATTTTTTCAGCATCTCCGGACATTGCACCTGCATATGTCATAAATTTATCGATTCCATGTTGATATGCCGGGAAAATCATTGTCATCATGTCCGATTCTTTCGAACTCAGAGCAGATGCGGTTATTCTGACGATGCCGTCGCTGTGAACCTTCAAATGCCAATCCTGCCGCATTTCACCCTTTGCAGGTACAACAATTTCCTTCTCGTATTTGATTCTTGTGTCTGTCATCGCTGGTAAATCTTCGGAATCCGAGAGGAAAGTCGGCACCTCAAGAATAACTTTGACCTTTTCATCGGTTGCGAATTTATTGTGTACAATTGTTGAGACAACGAGTTCGTCGCGTTCCATGAAGAATCTTGGTGCAGCAAGCCGTATAATGATGTTCTTTGTTACCATCGTTTTTGCGACTGCCTGCCCAACCTTTGAGTCCTTCGTTGCGCCGCGAACGGTGATTCTGAAAGTCGAAAGATTGTCAGGATAATTGAACTTTACAACAGCAGAACCGCTTCTATCCGTCTTGACCTTCGAGCTGTAAAATGCAGTATCCTTGAAATCTTTTCGTTCTTTTGGTTCTGCGGTTTCGGAGGAATCTTCAGCAACTTTGCTCAGTTTTTCATCAAGCATACCAAGTGATTCACTTTTTGATTCCATTGGTGCACCTGGAGAAGCATCTTTATCCATTGCGCCATTCTTGTTTCTACGCAAACTTTCGCCACCTCTTGCACCGTAACCACCGGCACCGCCGATGCCGTCTTCCATCTCCTCATCCATGCCCCAATCACCCTTGCTTTGTTCGCGAGGTCTATTACTTGGTCCTGTATTTATACCTTCTGATTCTTTGCGTATTTTATCTGATATTTGCTTTTTCAAACCATCTAGTGTGCTTTTTCCAGACCTGATTTCCTCAAGTTCTTTTGCGGTCAGATAATCGCGTTGATACCAATTCCCTTTTTCGGGACTTCCCCACCAGAATCTGCTTCCGAAATGATTCGTATCCTGAACTGCCCCGTAGAAATACTGATTCTGGCTGTGTTCGACACGGAAAGTAAGATATCGGCGTTTTCCGTAGAAATGTTGACGAATGTCAGCTTTTGCGTCTTCCTCAATTGCATAAACTGCTTCGTCAGCAACACTAAGCGAGAACTGTGCTTCAACCGGTTGACCTTCGGAATTCTTTGCAATGATTGTAACCGTTCCTTCTTCACCCGGCGAATATTCCATTTTGTTAGGTGTGATTGTTACATCAAGGAATTCCTTCACAGGCGGGATAAAAACTTCAACACTGGCAGTATGTACTTGATTATCTTTGACGGAAACTGCTGTTAGGAAGATATTCGGCACGAAATCAGCATTTGCCTTAAATTTAATAACTCCTGCACCGCCTTTGATTCTGGTCATCTGATATTTATCATACATTACACCGCCGTCGCCGGGTTCAAGCATTGTATGAACGACCATTTCTTCGCCACCTGCAAGAACTGCGAACTCGATTTCTTCGTCTTCGGTGTAGAATCGTTTCTGTGGCACAATTTCTAGTTTATCGAATCGGAGACCTGCGCCTGTGTTGTCCTCAGCAACGATTAGCAGTCGGTTAATGTGTTTCACCGTGCCGCCTTCGGGGTCTGGCGCAGTAAATGTAAGCCGGAAAAGACCTGCTTTATCGAAAACGCGTCTTAGGAAAACGACGCCGTTTTTGTCTGTAGCAAAAGGCATTGTACCGACGGTTTCAAGAACATCTTCCTTTATTACACGTTGACCTTCGGGATTTGCCCACCAATACCTTTCGATTTTTTCTATTAGAACATTGCCTTCAACTTCAATTGCTTTTCCTGCTGGTGTGATTGACCGAAGTTCAACCTCAACCTTTGAGCCCGGACGGTAAAAATTCCAGCGATAATTCGAGAACATGCTGAATGATTGTCTGGTAACCTTAATTGAGCCGAAACCCTCGATAACTCGACGTGAAGAATCGGTAACCTCAACCGAAACATCATATTTATAGTCTTTTTCGAAGAATCTTTTCAGTGCTGGGTCATCAACAAGCAGCTGTTTGACCGCTGGGTCATCTGGACCATTTACAAGTGTTCGTGGACCTGCGTCAAACTTGATTTCGAAGTTGCCTTCTTCGTCAAGCCGACCTGTTCCCTCAGTAACGAGTTCACGCTGCCAACCGACGTAGCGACCGAAGTGATCTGACCAGCGATTTGCCCACATATCAAAATAGCCGTAAAGCCAATCAAATGAGGACGGGAATCTGTATGTGTGGATGTATTCTTTGCGATATATTTTGTACTTAATTTCACCATTTGCAACTGGTGCTCCAAAATAATACTTGCCCTGAACCTTTGCGGTAACTTCCGAGCCAACTTTCATCACAGGTTGGTCTGTGCTGACGAGAACTTCATACTCCGGCTTGCGGTATTCTTCGACGCGGAAATAATGTGAAGAGGAATTGAAGCGAATGTATGAGCCGGACTGCCAGCGCATATAAATTCTGTAAGAACCCAGTGCTGGCTCTTCGCCAAGCGTGTACGAGCCGTGAATCATCCCGAATTCATCAAGTTCATACTCCTGGTCAATAAGCTTGCTGCCCTTGCTGTCAAACATTGTGAGCATGACTTTTGCGCCTTTTTCAGCAACTGCATATCCGAAATTACCTGGTTTCCGATGTCTTAGAATGCTTGTGAAATTAATCGTCTGTTTTGGACGATAAATCGGACGGTCAGTGAGCGTGTATCCGTTAATTTCAGCATCGCGGAACTGCATGTTCCACCACCATTGACCTTGCTGACCCGTGTGAAATACAACTTCACCGTCTGCGCAAAGCACCATTGCAGTTATGCTTGAAATGCTGTGCCTTGGCGGTAAATCGCGATATTGATGCCAGTAATTGCTTGTTTCTTCATGAAGATTCTGTCTGTAAACCTTGACATAATTTTCATTAGGTTTGTAGCGATACTCTTTGATGATGAGCTCATTCTTACCGAGTATTGGGTCACCTGTTTTTCTGTCCGCAAGAATGTACAAACGTCTGTCGCTGAAAGGTCTGTTAACAAGCGTTTTAGATGCGAGATGAACGATATTCGCACCAAACATTTTTTCGCCAGTAACTTTGACCAAATAAGTGCCGGATTTATCAACACCAGACGATATATTCTCGCTGTGATATCTGTGCTTGCTGATATCCTTGGTTTTGTGCGTTGCTGTGTTGAGCTTTGTGAGATAAGGCATGAGTCCTGCGAATTCCTGAACATTCGACTGTGTGCGTGTTTCCTTCTCGTATTTGTCTTTGTCGGTGATTTTATCGAGCATTGCTGATACGGAATTGAGATATTTTGTCGTGCTGTCAAGATATCCTGACTCTTCAATGTATTTTTTAATGTCAAACGTGAATATCTCGATGTCAAGGTCTTTGATATTGCGCACATTAACGTTGAACGTAGGCACTGTGCCTGGCATGCCGTTGAGTGATTCATAAACATAAAGCCGCGGACGCAGAATCTCTTCCTTGAGAGTTTTTGCGGTTTTAGCCCATGGTGAATCCATGTATGTTTTCAACAGTGCATCGCATGTTACAATTGATTCAACGAATCTTTTTGTATAGTTTTGCTCTGTTGCCTTGAGGAACATTGCTTCAGGTGCGCGGAAATGTTGGGGATATGCTTCGACCATTTCGTCAATGTACGGAAGCGGATAATATTTTTCCCAGTTTTTCTCGCCATGGACGATTAACAGCGTTTCCGGGCTTGAATCATTGCCTTTTGATAGATAAGCTGCTCTTCTGTACAGTGCTTCACCAGCACGTTCCATGAAACCCGCCTGACGTCCCGTTATTTTTTCTCTTAAAGCACTGTTATCATAACCTTTGATTGCCTCTCTTTTGTTCCATTCATCAAATTCTTTTGTTAGTGCTTCGAAACGTTTGCTTGCTTCAAGATATAACGCCATAATTCTGTCAATATGCGGTCTAATACGGAATGTTGAATGTTGAATCTTTTCCCAGCCTTCACCTTCAGGTTTTTTCGCTGCCATGTTTATTTGACGTGGTCCATCGGGGTCCTCAGGATTAATTCTGTTCCAGTATTCACGATTTTCCCATTTATACTCGCGATTATCGCGAAGCTCAAGAATTGCAGCGAGTTCAAAATGAATGTTCGCAAATTGTTCACGCCAGATTACACGAGTATCCTGGTCAAGAGTTGCAGTTGAATCAATTATAAGCTCTTTTTGAAGCTCTAGTGCTTTTTCGATGTAAGACAGAGCTTTCATCTGATTATCGTCATAAACATGATAATAACTTCCGCCTGAAATCCACTTGCCCCAGCTTATTTTGTCATCCTTTTTGTAATAATAATATGGCATCTGAATGCGCATTCTCGCATAAGCGCGTAGAACCTCGACGGTTAAAGGTTTGTCAGGCATTTCCTTGATTAATGCATCATAAGTTTTAATTGCGTCGTTATATTCCTTGAGTTGGAACTGGCATTCAGCAATTCTGAACTTGGAAAAGCTAACCTTTGTAAATGCTGCATCTGCGAATTTTATTGCCAGCTCGAATTCTTCCTGAGCTTTCTTGAACGATTTCTCAAGGAAGAATTTTTCTGCATTTTTGAAATGTTCATTTGCATTTTCTTCAGCAATTATGAACGTAAACGTAAAGCCAGTCAAAACTAGTATGACGATTAACGCCAGAAAACGCTTGCTGCGTAAAAACCCTTTCATATTTCCTCCAAAGTAAAAAAGAAAATTGTTTTATGCTAAATTATTGACGAAACAAATTTGAGATTGTTTCTAAAAAAATCAGATTTGATGACACCTTTTTATTATTTATCAAGTTATGATTAAATATTGTAAAACCTGGACAAATAATATGCAAACACACAAGCGAATTGACAAAATCAAAACCGAACAAGGAATTAAACTTGAAACCTTGAAATCTTCTAAGATGCGCAACCAGCTTATTTTTCTCGGAATTCCTCTTCTTGGGATTGCAGCATTGTTTGTACTATCAATGACCGGCGTACTGAAGTTCCAATATCATCTCTTTTTTCAAAGGATAATTTACATTGTTGGACCCTTGATTTGCGTAATATCCATGTTTTTCATGCTTTTATTGCGGTTTAACTCAAATAAACCCAAAAAGTTATTCGTTAAAACTATAATTTGGCTTGGATTTTTCACTTTTTTTACACTTTTTCTAATACTTGTCATTCCTGACAGTGTATTAATTCAAATACAGGAATACTTTATTCATTTTCGCTAAATTTATTTTGCATCATGATTTTAGTGTTTAAAAACCTGAAAAAATGTTAAAATAACCAATGTCTTTAACAATTGCAGGAAACATGAAAGTTGACGCAAAATTTGAATATAAAATTCAGAACCTTGGGAAAACTGACCGAAATTATTGCATGCTTAGAATCAGTGCGCCTGAGATTGAGCAAAGCACAAAGCGGAAACCATTGAATATTGCCCTTGTCATTGATAAATCAGGCTCAATGCGTGGCGATAAAATTACTTCTGTGAAAAAAGCTGTTAACCATCTCGTTCAAAACTTATCTAACGAGGACATTCTGTCAATTATCGCTTACAATCAAAAAGTCGAAGTTCTAAGGTCTGCTGAGCGAGTGTACAACAAGCATGAGATAAAATCAACAGTTGACAGCATTTTTTCCTCTGGAAGAACCAATTTATCTGATGCCTGGGAGCAAGGTTTCAAAGAAATCACCGAAAACCTTAGTAGCAAATTTGTCAATAGAATAATCTTGCTCACTGACGGGCTTGCAAACGAAGGGCTGACAGACAGCAAGGAGTTGGCGAAACTTGGAAAGGAATTCCGCAAAAAGGATGTGCGGACAACAACCATGGGTGTAGGGGTTGAGTTTAACGAGGAATTGTTGAAGCAGATTGCAGATGAAAGCAGCGGAAATTACTACTACATGGAGGATTCAGAGCAAATACAAGGTTTTTTCCACGAAGAAATTGGAGAACTGTTAAACTTGGTTGCGCAGGACATTGAGCTTGTTGTGGATTTCAAGAATGGGGTTGAATTACGGCGTGTTTTAACTGATTATACAATCGAAAAAACTGGTGAGAACGAATATACTTTCAGTCTGGATGATGCTTATAGTGGTGATGAGAAAGTTATCATGATTAGGCTGGATTATCCGGCGGTTCATCAATCAGATGCTTACGAAGTCTGCACATGTACATTGAAATATCAATATCTGCACGCTCAGGAGAGTAAAATAGTAAAAACATTCAATATTCTGCGCAATGTGAGAGAAAAGGACGAAAATACTAATCAGGTGCCGGATGATGAAGTCTTGTCGAACGTTGCACTTTTCCTTGCTGCCGACGCTCGAAGACGCTCATATCATCAAAGCAAATCGGGTTTGATTCATGAAGCTTGTGATACGTTGTTTATCAGTTCAGCGGAGATAAACGGAATCGCCCAATCGCTTGAAAAGATGAAATCTCAATACAGCTCGTCGATAATGCATGAATCCCAATCTTTAGAGCAAGATAGAACAGATATAACGACATCACCTGATAAAGCACAGAAAAACATTCTATTTAAAAGTCGAAGCTCGTTTCGCAAGAAAACCGAATATAAGAAACGCTCGCAGGAAGATGAAAACGAAAATTCTGAAGATAATGAAGGAAAAATATAATCGACAAAAATACTGTCTTGCAAACAAAATGTGTTAAGATAATTTAGCTGAGTTATGTTTTATGTGCTATCAAAACAAGGCTTTGATTTGAAAAATAGTTTAATGTCATTCCCAACGTGATTGGGAATCCAGCGAGTACAAGTCTAAACATCTTTCTGGCTTCCTGCTTTTACTGTAATGACAATTTACATGTTTTCAAACACAGCCAAATGAACGGATTTCATATTTTAAATGAAGAAGTCCTTAAAAATGAGGAAATTATGGTTGAGCTGCTTCAAAGAATCTTCAAAAAAGAGAAAATATTTTTCTTCATAGTGCTGCTTGGGATTAGTTTCCTACTCATATTCAGCGTTTTGCCGAACAAAGCTTTCTCATCTTCATATACATTTCTAATTTTCTTGCTGTTGCTCATGAATTTTCTGGTTTTTGCTGCAAGTTCAGACGAAGAAGTTCCTGACAAAGGACAAGCAGTTGGATACTTTATGTTTTTCCGAATACTATTTAGTGTAATTCTTCTTCTTGTTTTATTACCCGGAATATTGAATTTCAAGGGTTCAGCATTGTCAACGGGCGTGTTATATTTAACAGTATTGTTGCTGGCAATTTCAATCCTTCTTGATTTTCTCGGTGCATTCAAGATTCTCAAGCACAACAACGTTGGTAAAATTATCGCAATTTCCGTGAGTATAGTCATGTTTTATCTGCTTTTGGTAAATTATCTAACACTCATACCAACAAAGACCAGCAAGGAGATTGAATTAGATCGTATTTCGCAAAGAACACCTATTTCCGGTGCTTTATCAAGACCAGAAAAGGCTAAAATCGGGAATTTAATCAGCATTATCAAGGGTTTGCAACCAGCTGAAAAAGTTACACGAAAAAATGAAGAAAATAATAAGACAAAACCGACAATCGATCAAAATTTAATCAAAGAAGAACTCATTCCGTATCCAATCAGGCAAGATTCAAAACCTTTGGTTTGGCGTAAAATTGAAATAAAGTCGCTAGGTATGATTTCATTAAGCGCGCCGAAAGCAACTCCAGTCAGCGTTTCATACGGAATGCTTGGTGATGTACCTGATTTTAGCCAGTGCAGGACAATGTATAAACTTGGTACATTGATTCCGAATTAGTTGTTTTTCGTGCTGACAGTGAGTTTTAAGGATTAAGGAGTTGAGAAGGAACAATGTCTGAAAACGATGAATTCCAAGTTTATACGCCGTTTCGCAGTGTAAAAGACGATGATTTTTTACTTGAGAATAAGCTTGAAGTACCTGCAGAGGTGCGTGCATTAAACATCCTGCAACCGCTTAAATTTGTTCCATTTTTGTCGAAGCGTCCCTGGGGTGGCAAGCGATTATCAACGATTTTGGGTAAAAAAATACCTGCTGATGAAACAATTGGTGAAAGCTGGGAAATTTCCGGACATTCATCGGCTGAATCGCTTGTGAAAGACGGCGTTCTGAAAGGTTTCAAGCTCAACGATATTATGCGGATTTGGGGTGAAAAAATGCTTGGCAAAGACGTAAAATCTGCGCCTGATAACATTTTCCCGCTACTAGCGAAATTCATCGACTCAAACGCGAATCTCTCCGTACAAGTGCATCCAGGAGATACGCTTGACGAGCATGGCAGCGTTGTTGCCTGGGGCAAAACTGAAACATGGTTCATAATCGATGCTACTGCTGATGCCTACGTCTATCAGGGATTCACGCGCGACGTTACACAGCAGGAAGTAAAAGAGCGGGTCGAAGCGGGGACAATCGAGGAAATTCTGCACAAAATTCCGGTAAAAGCTGGTGATGTTGTTGTAAATCCTGCCACCGTCGTACATTCGATTGGCGCAGGGATATTGTTGTACGAGGTTCAGCAGGTTTCCGATGCGACGTACAGGTTGTATGATTTTGGGCGAAAAGGACGCGAATTGCATATCGACGAAGCACTGCAGGTCATGTATTTGAAACAAGGCATACCAGCGGAATCCCAGCAGCCCAAGCATTTAACAGGTGCGCTAACCAAACTTGCGGAGACAGAGTATTTTGAACTGTTCGAAATAACTGTTCAACACGACCGCATTATTTCGCTTACAGGACTTCCGACGAATAAATGTTATCTGACTCATTGTGTGCGTGGCGATGCGAAACTTCAGGCGGGGGAATTTGCGGTGGATTTACGCATTGGCGAATCCGCCCTCATCCCAGCATGCTTGACTCCCCTGAAATCGATTGCCGGCACAGCAAAACTGATTCTATCTGTGCTTAAGTAACACATCTTCCCAATTCTCGCAGAAATCCAGATTTTGTTAGACAAGATTTTGATTAACGTATATAATTAAGTTTTGAGTGTCATATAAATTCTATATGTGATATTTAGTAGGAGGGTGAAATGTGTTTAAGACGTGGTGTTGAGCTGTTTCATAAAGACCCGAACAAACCTGCAACTGAGATGAACGCAATATGGCTTTGTGAGGAATGTAGTGAAGTGCATCGGAGTGGAACTCGGCGTCTTGTGGCGGGGAAGAAAAAGGAGGAGTTTGATAGGCAGGCGCGAATGAAAGTCGCGCATGGATATTGCCAATGTACTGGCTGCGAGATGTGCATGCACGAAACCGACACGTAATTTATTTCCTTGTCATTCCCGCGAAAGCGGGAATCCAGTCTTATCGATGGAACAGGCATCGATTTAGCGATAGTTAGCGTTTTGCAGGCGTTAAGCAGATATTTTTTATGTACTTTGCTATTAATTTGCTATGGAATCAATTCAGCATGAAATATGGACGAACAGCACTCATACAACTGCTTGTGTAGTCCTATTTACAGGTTACACGCCATTTTTGCTGTCATTTCTGAAATGGTGCCTGAGGTTCTCGAAGGCA